>DOVA01000164.1 GCA_003520315.1 Rikenellaceae bacterium
CATTGGAAGTTGATGTTGAACTATTGTCAGGAGCCTTTGGAAGGGCATCTGTGCCTTCCGGAGCGTCTACAGGGAGTAATGAAGCACTTGAATTGAGAGATGGAGATAAATCTCGCTATATGGGTAAAGGTGTATTACAGGCCGTTAAAAATGTCAACGATATTATCGCACCTGAAATATTGGGAATGAGCGCTCTCAACCAAGTACAAATCGATAGAACTATGATAGAGTTGGATGGTACTCCTAACAAATCGAAACTTGGAGCCAACGCCATTCTGGGTGTATCACTTGCTGTTGCCAAGGCTGCTGCAGATTATCTTCAAATTCCACTTTACAGATACATTGGTGGTACAAATGCAGTAACTCTGCCAATACCAATGATGAATATCATCAATGGCGGATCACACTCTGATGCCCCAATAGCGTTTCAAGAATTTATGATTCGTCCTGCCGGTGCTCAATCTTTCAGAGAAGGCCTTAGAATGGGTGCAGAAGTGTTTCATAATCTCAAGAAGATTTTCCATGACAGAGGTCTTAGCACGGCTGTTGGAGACGAAGGTGGGTTCGCCCCTACTCTTAATGGCACAGAGGATGCTCTCGAATCTATTATTGCCGCCATCAAAAAGGCGGGATACACTCCTGGAAAAGATGTTACGATTGCTCTTGACTGTGCTGCCAGCGAATTTTACAGCAATGGAATTTACGATTATACAAAATTTGAAGGTAATAAAGGAGCAAAGAGAAATGCAAAAGAACAGGTTGCTTATCTTAAGAGCCTTGTCGAAAAATATCCAATTGACTCAATAGAAGACGGCATGTCAGAAGATGACTGGGATGGATGGAAACTTTTGACTGAAGAACTTGGCTCAAAAATACAGCTTGTTGGTGATGATATATTTGTTACTAACGTGGAATTCCTGCGTAAGGGCATTGAGATGGGTTGCGCCAATTCAATCCTTATCAAGGTAAACCAAATAGGTACACTTACAGAAACACTCAATTGCATAGAACTTGCACATCGCAATAAATATACTACAGTTACATCTCACCGCTCCGGAGAAACAGAAGATACAACAATTGCCGATATTGCTGTTGCAACAAATTCCGGTCAGATTAAAACCGGCTCTCTCAGCAGAACCGACAGAATTGCAAAGTATAACCAACTTCTCAGAATTGAAGAAGAACTTGGGAAACTTGCACAATATGGTAGAAAATAGCACAGCTAATCCAATAGATTTTTCAGAAGAGGGCGTCCAAAAAGGAATTTTGGGTGCCTTCTTTTGTATAAGAAAATGATTCAGCTATAGAAGTATTTTAGGCCAAAATATCCCAAACAGTAAAAATTGCAAACAAGAGAGACGCAACTCCGTTAGAGGTAAAAAAGGCTGCATTCAGACGTGAAATGTCAGTAGGTTTAATAATTAAATGCTGATAAATAAGAAGTAAGGTAAAAACTGCTGCCCCTATTATGTATTTTGTACCCATCATGCCATAATAATAAAACAGCAAAAGAAGCGGTAAAACCAAAGCATGTCCGACGGCTGAAACAATCATAGCTCTTTTTCGTCCAAACCTTGCAGGTATGGAGTGAATAGCGTATTTTTTATCAAATTCTTCATCATCGAGTGAATACAATATGTCAAAGCCACTTGACCATAAAAAAACTATTGCAGACAAAATCAACGGAACAATATTGAATGATCCTGTCATGCTGATATATGCACCAATGGGAGCTATGGCAAGTGAAAGACCCAATCCATAATGGCACAGAAATGTATAGCGCTTTAAAAAACTGTAACCCATAATTATTATGAGAGCAGGTAAGGAAAGAATCAAAGTCAACCTATTAATTAATGCAGTTGTCAATACAAAAAGCGCCACATTTACAAACACAAATATCAATACTGATGACGATGATAATTTCTTTGAAGGCAATTCTCTTCCAGTAGTTCTTGGATTGACTGAATCAATAAACCTGTCTACATATCTGTTAAAACTCATGGCACTGTTTCTTGCAAACACCATGGCACAAAGCATGAGGAAAAATATTCTCCAAGAAAATTCTTGACCATCTACCTGCATTGCCAAGAAAAAGCCAATAATGGCAAAAGGTAATGCAAAAACAGTGTGGGCAAACTTGACAAGATTAAGATAATCTGCAATTCTCCTCCGGATAGAAACGCTCATATTAATTTCTTAATGTAGCACCAAATTTATCTGAAAATGCTGAAAACAATCTATTCATCACCTCTTCAACATATTTATCAGTCAGGGTTTTCTCAGTGTCCTGCAATAAGAAACTAATTGCATATTGCTTCTTGCCAGAAGGGATTTTGTCTCCCCTGTAAACATCAAAAAGCGTGATTTTTTTAAGCAATCTTTTTTCTGTCTTGAAAGCAAGGGCTCTTAACTCAGCAAAAGAGACAGTCTCATCCACGAGTAAAGCCAGATCTCTCCTAACTTCAGGAAACCTTGGGAGCTCTTTAAATGTTATTTTGTGTCTCTTTATAAAGTTCAAAATAGGTAACCATGACACTTCAGCAGCATAAACTTTTTGCTTGAATCCGAACTGTTTAAGGAGACCGTTGCTTATTGTACCTATGGTTGCAATCTCTTTCCCCCCGTTTGTTAAATAAACAAGCCCTTCGGCAAAAATATCATCAGGAGCCATTGAATATGTCAAATCAGCCAATTCAATTCCAAATCTTTTCAAAAGCATTTCAAGATAGCCTTTCAGCAAAAAATAAGAAGAGGAACCGGTACCGCCTTTCCAAGTTAAGGCACCATTTCCTGTAACAAATAAAGAGATTTTTTGCTGTTCAATATATGAATTCAAATCAGTTGGATCGGTATTGGGAGTCATTGAATAGACATTGCCAAATTCAAAAAGTTTCAGATTGGTTTGCTGATGATTAATATTATGTGATACAACTTCTAACCCATTTAGTAAAAGAGTTTGGCGTAGGCAGTCAAAATCGGAACTCAGAGGATTTAATATTCTAACCAGAGCAGATTGAGGAAATGTTTTCAATTTAAAATAGTATTCCGATTTTGTGAGTGAGTTATTCATCATCTCATAAAAACCATTGGAAACAAGCAAATCTGAAGCCACGTTCCTGACTTTTTCAATGTCAGGTTTTGGTGTTGTATTAAAAGATGTAACTACTCTTACAGGTAATTCGATATTATTATATCCATATATACGAAGCAGCTCCTCTACAACATCACACTCTCTAGTAACATCAACCCTGTAAAGTGGAGATAAAACATCGATAGAATCCTCATTCTGACCAACGATTTCAAAGTCCATATAATTAAGAATCTTCAGAATTGTCTCTTTGCCTATATTCTTCCCGATAAAACTTTCAATTCGTTTTAAATCAAGCTTGATTTTAGGCTTTTCTATTTTCTTTGGATATACCTCTTTGATTTCACCGACGATTCTTGCACCAGCAACTTCCTGCAATAAAATAGCAGCTCTTTTAAGTGCATAAGGGACGATATCTGGATCTGCACCTCTCTCGTATCTAAAAGATGCATCAGTCTTTAAACCATGTCTTTTAGATGTCTTTCTTATTGATACAGGATTGAAATATGCACTCTCCAAAAAAACAGAAGTTGTTCTGTCAGAAATACCCGAATCCAAACCTCCAAAAACACCTCCAATACACATTGGCCTGCTAATATTACAGATCATAACATCCTCCGTATGGAGTTCTCTTTCTACACCGTCAAGAGTAACAAAACGTTCACCATTTCTTGCATATCTTACAATAACTCTGTCTCCCTCAATTTTGTCCCTGTCAAAAGCATGAAGCGGCTGTCCGGTTTCAAATAAAATAAAATTAGTGATATCTACAACATTATTAATAGGTCTTAGGCCAATCGATTTTAATGCGCTCTGCAGCCATTCTGGGGACGGGGCTATTTTGATGTTATCGAAGGTTAATCCCGAATACCTTGGAGCTCCTTCTGTAGCAACAACTTCAATATCTACACTATTCGTGGCATCATCAGCTCTTTTCAAAGTATCAAATGAGGATACATCCGGCATGCGCATCTCACCTCCACTCATATTAAGCCTCAAATAGGCTGATAAATCTCTTGCCACTCCAATATGTGATGCTGCATCAACTCTATTTGGTGTTAATCCTATTTCAAATAGGGTATCGTTCTTAAAATCAAAAAAATCTTTTGCTGCAGTACCCGGAACAGCACTCTCAGGCAATACCATTATTCCTTCATGTGAAGCACCAAGTCCCAGTTCATCTTCAGCACATATCATTCCCTGACTCTCAATGCCTCTAATTTTGGATTTCTTAATTTTAACTTTTTCTCCACTGTTAAATAAAAGTGTTGTTCCAACAGTTGCGACCATAACTTTCTGACCAGCTGCAACATTTGGAGCACCACAAACAATTTGCAGCGGATCACCCTGACCAATATTTACTTTAGTAATACTAAGCTTGTCTGCATCAGGGTGCTTATAGCACTCAAGCACTTCACCAACAACCACTCCTGCAAGGCCTCCCGGAATTTGCTCAATCAATTCCATCCCCTCAACTTCGAGACCAATAGTATTTAATATATTAGCAACTTCTTCAGGATTTAAATTAATATCAACGTATTTTTTGAGCCAATTAAATGATATATTCATAACAATTTATTAATAACTTTAAAACAGAGATTCTACAAACTCTTTTTTATTAAAAATCTGCAAATCTTCAATTTTCTCCCCAACACCAATAAACTTCACAGGAATCTTAAATTGATCAGAAATACCGATAACAACACCGCCTTTTGCTGTTCCGTCCAATTTGGTAATTGCAAGTGCAGTGACATCAGTGGCTTTAGTAAATTCCTTGGCCTGCTGAAAGGCATTTTGGCCTGTAGAACCATCGAGTATAAGTAAAACTTCGTGAGGTGCATCAGGAATAATTTTTTTAATTACATTTCTTATCTTAGAAAGTTCGTTCATAAGATTAACCTTGTTATGAAGACGACCTGCAGTATCAATAAGCACTACGTCTGCCCCCTGTGCAACTGCAGAAGAGACAGTATCATACGCCACAGAAGCAGGATCTGCCCCCATTGCCTGTTTGACAATTGGAACTCCTGCACGCTCACTCCATATGGTCAACTGTTCTACAGCCGCAGCTCTAAAAGTATCCGCAGCACCAATAATAACTTTATATCCCGAATTCTTAAGGCGTGCCGCAAGTTTTCCAATTGTTGTAGTTTTACCTACCCCATTCACTCCGACGACAAGAATAACAAACGGTTTTTTTGAAAAGTCAAAAGGCATATTAATGTCCAGACCGTCATCGACATTGAGCAACGCTTCTATTTCCTCTTTTAGAATCTGATTGAGCTCATTACTGTCCATAAATTTATCCCTACGAACTCTTGCCTCAAGCCTGTCAATAATCTTTAATGTAGTTTCAACGCCAATATCAGAAGCAATTAGAGCTTCTTCAATATCATCCAGTGTGTCATCGTCAACTTTTGACTTACCCACAACTGCTCTTGAAAGCTTCTCAAAAATACCTTTTTTTGTCTTCTCAAGCCCTTTGTCCAGAGCCTCTTTCTCCTCCTTTGATTTTGATCCGAACAATCCAAATAATGCCATTTTTGAAAAATAATTTACAAAGATATCAATTTTAATATAACATAATATCACCAGAACTTAAAGCTAAGGGGTGTGTCATAATAACCTGACACACCCCCTTAGCTTATATTCTCAACAGAGGACTTATTTCCTCGCAAAAAAATCTTTAACTCCCTCTGTTGGGACAATCTCCTCCTCAAATGTATAAGCTCCTGTACGTTCTGAACGAACCATACGGATACACTTAACAACATTTTTTCCGGTTCCTTTTCCGCTACCAAATGTAGCAACTACCTTTTTTGCCATTGTTTAATTATTTAGCCTGTGTTACTTAATTTCACGGTGAATTGTCACCCTTTTTAAGTAAGGATTATATTTTTTACGTTCCAAACGTTGAGTGGTATTCTTTTTGTTTTTTGTGGTAATATATCTTGAAATCCCAGGTACACCACTCTCTCTCTGTTCTATACACTCAAGAATAACCTGGATTCTGTTTCCTTTCTTTGCCATAATATCCTAAACTTATTAATACCTAATATAAGTCAATAAAACCATTTTTCTGAGCTTTTCTGAGTGTAGCAGCCAGCCCGTTTTTATAAATATTGCGCATTCCTGCAGTAGAAACCTTAAGAGTAACAAATCTCTGCTCCTCTTCCAACCAAAAACGCTTATTCTTCAAATTTGGAGAAAATTCCCTCTTTGTACGGTGTTTTGAATGGGAAACATTATTCCCTATCATTCTTCTCTTACCGGTTATTTGACAAACTCGTGCCATTTTTGTTCATTTATTTATTAATTCATTCCTTACACCCATAAAGGGCTGCAAATATCATGATTTTTTCTGTATTATCAAAATATTTATACTGTTTTAAAAATCCTTTTCCACCTTATATTTCTTGGAAAAGACTTGTTCTTGTCTTTTGAGAACCAAATTACTGAAGGCGTACCAACTACATGCGATTCCGGGACAAAACCCCAATATCTGGAATCGGCCGAATTGTGTCTGTTATCACCCATCATAAAGTAATAATCCATCTTAAAAGTATAGCTGTCAGTAACTTTACCGTTAATGAATATCAAAGAATCCTTAACTTCAATAGAGTTGCCTTCATAAGATGAAATAATGCGTTTGTAAAGAGGAAGATTGGCTATAGTAAGTTTAACTGTTATTCCCTTTTCAGGCACCCATAATGGTCCAAAATTGTCTCGGGTCCATTTGAAATCTCCCTCAAAAGGGAAAATAATGAGTGGCGAATCAGGAAGATCAGGAGGATATGTGTCAATGTTTTGACGAACATCTATTACATTTGCCATTGCTCTGATTTTTTCAACCTCATCTTCATTCAGCGGAAAATTTATGTATCCTGGAAGACTAACATCAAAGTAAAGTTCATTTGGATTTATATCCATATCCTCAATTATCTTTGAATTGATGGTAGTACCATTTGTGTATACCGTAAAAGTATTCTGAATACCTGAATAATTATTCTGTGGTAATCCGTTCACGTAAACTTTACCGTTTATAATCTCAAGAGTATCACCTGCTGCTGCCACACATCTCTTAACATAATTGTCCTTTTTGTCATCAGGCCTTACTACAATAGGACCGTAAGTCTTATAAGTATATTCTCTGCCATATAGCCTGATACACTGATAGTAGTCAGCTGTAGGATCTCCCTTTAGCACAGTATCCCCATTTGGAAAATTGAAGACAACAATATCGTCTCGCTTTACACTCCTGAACCCTGCCATTCTTCTGTATGGATTTTGAATCCATTTAACATATGACTCTCCTCCAGTAATTGGAAGCACATTGTGAATAAGTGGGACGGAGATTGGTGTCATGGGCACCCTTGGACCATAAGCAACCTTGCTTACAAAAAGATAGTCTCCAGTCATCAGTGTTCTCTCCATAGATGAAGTAGGTATCATGTAAGCCTCAAAGAAAAAACCCTTTATAAATGCAGAGGCAATCAATGCAAAAATTATCGCATCAAGCCAATCAAGCCAGACATTTCTCTTTTCTCCTTTTTTATAGTTCTTCTTCCAAAAGGCCCATTTTACCTTGCGGGTAATAAAAATATCGAAGATGATAATTAACCCTAAAAGAAACCACCAATTTCCAAGCCAAATAACCCACAACAAATAAAGAACAGCCCAAACGGAAAATTTGAACCATCTGTTGCCTAATATCTGCCGAACTTTAAACACTATTTACTTAACTGAATTTATGAGTGCTTCAAAAGCCTTAGGATCATTCATTGCTAAATCCGCAAGAACTTTACGGTTAAGCCCTACATTATTTTTGGCAAGTTTCCCCATAAACTGTGAATAGTTCATTCCATGCTGTCTTGCAGCAGCATTTATTCTTTGAATCCAAAGAGCTCGAAAATTTCTTTTTTTGGTTTTACGGTCGCGGTACGCATACGTTAAACCCTTTTCCCATGTAT
>DOVA01000048.1 GCA_003520315.1 Rikenellaceae bacterium
GCCCCATTGACTTAATGGCAATTTTTATTATTTCCTCTTCAGCAACTCCCAGGGAACGCTGTTGTTTTTCCAAATAATATTTTCCGGCATCAATAAGAACTTTCTTAGGAATCAACCCGACAATTTCCGACCCTGTTACTCTTATACCTCTTGCAGCAGCTTTAGCAACTACCTCATCGAAAGCCACATGTAACGGTGTCTGGGTGATATTTGTAACATTCATTGAAACTTGTGCTATCCCGTATTCCTCTATATACCAGCCAATCGCCTTACATCCTTGNNCTTTGAGAGTGCCGGGAATCCAAACATCTTTGCCGTTCGCATCTTTAACGACTTTCCCCGAAACAGAATTTCCCTCCCTCAATTTTCGTCCTTTTTCTCTTACATCATATGCAATTGCATTTGCCCTGCGGGTAGATGTTGTATTTAGATTGAAATTAACAGCAATAAGAAAATCTCTGGCACCTATCGCCGTTGCACCTGAATGAACAACGTTTCCTTCAAATTTGTCCGGCCCAAAATCCGGTTTCCATTCAGGGTCTTCGAACTTCTTTGCCAGACCTTCGTATTCACCAGATCTGCAATTGGCCAGATTCCTGCGCTCAGTCTTAAATGCCGAATTTTCATAACAGTATACAGGTATTGAAAGTTCTTCCCCAACTCTTTTAGCCAGATTTCTTGCAAGTATGGCACACTCCTCCATAGAAACCTCAGCAATTGGAATTAGAGGACAAACATCAGTAGCTCCCATTCTTGGATGCTCTCCGTGATGACGACTCATATCAATCACCTCGGAAGCTTTTTTTATAGCCCTGAATGCAGCCTCGACAACCGCTTCAGGTGCTCCTACAAATGTCACTACCGTCCTGTTAGTTGCAGCACCTGGATCAACATTCAACAGCTTAACACCTTCAACACTTTCTATTTCATCTGTAATCTGTTTTATTACAGACATGTTTCTCCCTTCGCTGAAATTGGGGACACATTCTATTAGCTTTTTAATCATAACATCTATTTTACAAACATTTTCACCTCTGCCGGCAATCTTTTCTTCAACGCATTAACATCCAGATGAAAGTAGTGATAAGGATAAACATTATGTGGTTTTATAACATTTACCGCATCTATAAACATGTCATCACTCATTGTAAAAGGCAGATTCTTGGGAAGAAAAGCAACGTCAATTGTACCAAGGTCTCTCATCTCAGGGATTAACTCTGTGTCTCCTGCAAAATAAAGTTTGAAACCTCCGAAATCAAGTATGTAACCATTTCCCACTCCTTTAGGATGAAACAACTCTCCTTTTTCATTACGTTGATTGATATTATAAGCATAAGTTGCAGTAATATGTACACCGAAAAATTCATATGTTTCACCCTGTCTCAAAATTCTGACACCTTTAAGAATTTTAGCAACAGCGGGTGTAGATATGATAATAGTTTTATCCCCTGTAATCGGCCTAAGAGCCACAGGATCCAGATGATCATAGTGATCATGAGTTATCAAAATAAGATCCATTACCGGCAATTTTGTATAGTCGGCTATCTCTCCATAAGGGTCTGTAATAATTTTACGACCATTCCAGTCAATCATTACTGATGCATGTCCAATAATGGTGACATTAATATTTCCAAGTGGTGTTACAAATTTTGCCATAATTTTCCGTTTAAATATATCTTCTCCACTAATGGAGATGTAAATGCATAAGGAATATATTCGATAGAAGGCACAGGTTTGGCAATAAAAAAGTTTGCAATCTTACCAACGGCTATCGTCCCATGTGTTTCTTCCAAACCCATGGCATATGCCCCGTTAATAGTGACAGCATTAATAAGTTCCTGTGGAGTCATCTTTAATTTAAGTGCCCCAAGAAACATCATGTACCTCACGTCTCCTGAAGGGCATGACCCTGGATTATAATTGGTTGCTATGGCAACAGAAAGTCCAAAATCAATCATTTTTCTGGCCGGGGCATAATCCATTTCCAGAAACTGAGTCGTGCCAGGCAAAAGTGTTGCCATAGTCTCTGAAGCATGTAGAGTTTTAAATTCTTCTTCACCTGTAAATTCCAAGTGATCGACAGATATGGCATTATATTTTACCCCAACCTGTACGCCTCCCGAGTAACTCATCTGATTGGCATGAACCTTGGGTTTTAACCCGTATTTCATTCCAGCACATAAAATCCTGTCAGTATCTTCAACAGTAAAAAAACCCTCTTCTGTAAATACATCTATAAAATCGGCCAATTCTTCAGATGCAATTACCGGAATCATCTCATTGATAATTTCATCTACATAATCACTCCTGCGGCCTATATAGCGCTCAGGAACAGCATGTGCTCCAAGAAATGTGGTTTTAACAGTCAATGGAGTGAATTCTCCTATCCTCCTGGCTACTCTTAACATTTTCAATTCATCTTCAAGAGACAGTCCATATCCGCTCTTAATCTCAACAGCTCCGGTTCCTAACGCGATGATTTCATTTGCCCTTGAAATAGTTTGCAGAAGTAAATCATCTTCACTAGTATTATGCAGGAGTCTTGCAGAATTTAAAATGCCTCCTCCTCTTGCAGCAATTTCGCTGTATGATAGTCCTCTTAACTTGTCAAAAAATTCTATTTCCCTGCTTCCTGAATAAACCAGGTGAGTATGAGAATCGCAGAAGGCCGGCAAGATCATTCTGTCTTTGACATCAATACTCTCATCAGCCATCATATCACGGACTTTATCTTCTGTCAGGTCAACCATATACCCAAATCCGGCAATTTTCTCCTCATCTGTCAACATATATGCCTTTTCGAGAATGTTCAAATCGGCCATTTCTGCTCCACTACGACGACGGAGTAATTCACCAGATTCAGTCTGAACTAGTTTCCCAATGTTATAAAACAATTTTCTCATTGAGTAAGAAGCCTTATATATTTAATTGAGTTGTGAATATGTGGATACATTACCTCGTCTTCAGCAATAAAAGGTACTACTTTTCTATAATCTGCCACAAATTCTTCCAAAATAGGTGAACTCCTCAACGGTCTCCTAAATTCAAGCGCCTGCGCTCCGTTCATCAATTCGATTGCAAGTATCTTCTCAAGGTTTTCCACAACTCTAAAGCACTTGGTCGCCGCATTCGCTCCCATACTTACATGGTCTTCCTGACCCTGTGACGAATCGATAGTATCTACACATGCAGGTGTGGCCAGCTGTTTGTTTTCACTTACTATTGAAGCCTGAACGTATTGTGGAATCATAAAACCGGAATTAAGTCCAGGATGTGCAACGAGAAAAGATGGAAGCGATCGTTTACCTCCAATCAACTGATATGTCCTCCTTTCAGATATACTGCCCAGCTCTGCAAGAGAGATAGAGAGGAGATCCAGCGGGATTGCAAGGGGCTCCCCATGAAAATTACCACCGGAAATAATCAAATCGTCATCCGGCAACACAGAAGGATTGTCTGTGGCACTATTTAACTCTGTCGTAAAAGCTTTTTCAATATAGTCCAGCGCATCTCTTACTGCACCATGGACCTGAGAGATACATCGAAATGAATAAGGATCCTGAACATGCTGCTTTTCTCTTAAAACAATCTCACTGCCTTCCAACAACTTGAGCATATTAGCAGCAGTATCAATTTGTCCCTTGTGAGGTCTGATAACATGCACCGCACGATTAAAAGGTTCAATTCTTCCATCAAACGCATCCAATGAAAGTGCTGCAATCTTATCGGCAAGTGCAACCATTTTTTTCGCCCTTCTTAAATTCCATAGACTATAGGCAAGCATAAACTGTGTACCGTTCAGGAGAGCCAAACCTTCTTTTGAAGCCAAGGTAAGAGGTTGCCAACCAAATATTTTATTGACCTCTTCAGCACTTCGTCTTTCTCCTCTGAAATTGACATTCCCCAATCCCAGAAGAGACAAAGACATGTTAGCCAAAGGTGCAAGATCGCCAGATGCTCCTAAAGATCCCTGTCTGTAAACAACAGGATACACTCCGTTATTAAACATCTCCACAAGTCTTTCTACTGTTTCAAGCCTGACTGCAGAATATCCAAAGGATAATGATCTTATTTTTAACACCATCATCAATCTTACTATATCAACAGGAACCTCCTCACCTACACCGCAAGAGTGAGAAACAACCAGATTTCTTTGTAATTGAGATAATTGGTCAAGATTGATTGATATATTACAAAGAGAGCCAAAGCCTGTTGTAATACCATAAATTGGACTGTCTGTCTCTTCCATCTTACTCTCAAGATACTCTCTGCATCTCACTATTCTCTTAACAGCATCATCAGAAAGCTTAATCTTTGTTTCGTGACTAAAGAGAGGTTCAATATCCTCTATGCTTTGTTCATTGAGAGTTATATGAAAATAGTCCATAATTGTTCGACTTTATAATTGAAATGGTTATAAATGAGCACAAATTTAAACAAAATTACTTCAAATTAAAAGGGGCACTGTTAAAACAGCACCCCTTCAACCCATAATCAATAATTATTAATCACCCTCTACATAACCAGGATTTTGCTGGCTCTTTATAGCCGGATTTGCATCTATCTCAACCTGAGGAATAGGAAGAATCGTTTTGTAGAATGTTCTGTCTATCGTTTGTGGTCTATGAGTTATAACAACAGAAGGAGAGATAAAATCATCATTAAAAGTGATTTGCTCATTCCATCTCATCATATCAAAAAACCTTTGTCCTTCTGCAAAAAGTTCCTTACTTCTCTCATCCTTGATCATCTGCATTGTTATTGTAGTTGCAGTTGGCTCAGGCAGATTTGGAGATCTCTTGCGTATCTCTTTAAGATAGCTGGCAGCAAGTCCTTTGTCGGTTGGGAAGGCAGCTTCAGCAGCAATAAGATAAATCTCGGAAAGAGGAATTACTTTGATGTTCACAGCGGAAGGTGATCCCTTATCTCCCTTAAGATCAACACCGGTATATTTACGACATGACCCATATCTCTTGACGCCGGTTTCACTATATGTCTCATCATAGTCCATAATGCCCCAACGCACATCTGAAGGGTCTTCATTGAGTCTGGCAAGGAATGAATCACTGGCCATGAACCAGCCCATAGCTCCTTTTAAAGTACCTGTACGAAGAAGATAATAACCAAGCGATGAAGTTCCCAAGTCTGCTTCACTCAGATATACCCCAAGTTCAAATATCGATTCGCTGCCATTCTCTGTAGACCATGAACTAACCCAGTTGGCATTTGAATAGAGAGAATACTTGCCACTATTAATAATTTCCTGAGCTGCTGTAAGGGCTGCAGGATAATTCTCCATATAAAGGTATACTCTGGCCTGAATGGCTTTATTGGCATAGTAATTAAGAAATCCCAAAGTTTTTGTTTTGCTCATAAGTGGCGCAGCAGCAGTAAGATCTGCGAGTATCTGATCATAGACCTGAGTTACAGTGGCTCTTGTAGGCTGTGCAGATGCATCAAGAGGAGTAAGCTCAAGTGGTACTCCGAGTGAATTTTTGTCCATGTTATATGGCTTGCCATATAATCTTACAAGATCAAAATAGATGAGCGCACGTGCTGTAAGAGCCTGTCCCTTGTAATCACTCAGAGCAGTTGACCCTTCTCCGGCTGCCTCAATCTTTTCAATGTTTGCAAGAAGGTTGTTTATCTGAAGTATGCAATGATACATCTGTGACCAATATCCTGAGTAGGAGTTTGAAGTCGCTGAGTGATTAAAAACATAAAGCGCATCATTCCCTCGCCCTTGTGAACGAATGGCAAAATCTCCTCCTTTGGCATCTCCGTAAAGGAAGAAGTTTCTCCCATAATAGTTGGATGAGACCATTTTACTCATCAAACCGTTTATTATAACTTTAGCATCGGCTGCTGTAGTAATAGAAGTACCTGCATCAGCAGAGTTTGTTGGCTTAACATCAAGAAAACCTTCGCATGATGAAAGCAGTACAATGCTCAATATTGCAAAAAATATATTTATCTTTTTCATTGTAGAGTCCTTTTATTTTAGAAAGTAAATTCAACACCGAAAGTATAAGTCTTGCTTATAGGAGTTTCCCAACCCCTTGAGCCATATGCATTAACTTCAGGATCATATACATCATAGGCAGAAAGAGTCCAAAGATTTGATCCATTAAAGTAAATTCTTACATCGGAAATATTAATTTTGTTGATAAGGTTCTTTGGAAGACTGTAACCTATAGTTATGTTCTTCAACCTGAGATAATCTGCCTTATGCATGTGACGACTACTCTTCTGATTTACATCCTCCATATCAATTGCTGCACGCATAGGTAACTTTGCATCTTTATGCTCCGGTGTCCATCTGTTCTTGTACTGATCCTTAGATACTATTCTCTCCCAGTAATAACCATCATCAGTTACGTCTCTTCCTGCACCATCATATGTATATCCACCTATTTTATATGTGAAGTTTAATCCTGCAGAAAAATTTTTCCATTTAACGTCAGTATTAATACCACCAAATAGTTTTGGATTAACATCACCAAGAATCACCTCACTCGCCTTGGAATAGGAAAATGTTGCCGGACGTCCATTGACAGTCAAATCAGGCGTAGCATCGTTATTAAGATACCAGACATTCTTTCCTGTCTCGTCATCTACACCTGCCCACTCAAGTCCATACAGAGCAAGAGTTGAACCACCTTCAACATATCTGAATTTTGCTCTCGCATCTCCCCCTGTAGGGTCATACCACGTAATTGGCTGTCCTCCATATAGTTTATTCACTTTAGACTTAATTGAAGAGGCAGTAATCCCTGCACTCCATCTAAGATCCTTTTTTCTAATAATATCTCCACTGATCTCAATCTCAATACCATGATTGTTTATTTCGCCAATGTTCTTAAGTGTGGAGCCAAAACCCGTAACAAGTGAAATTGGAACATCCTGGAGTAAATCTTTAGAAGTTCTGTCAAAGTATTCAATAGTTCCGGAGAGCCTTTGATCAAAAAGACCAAATTCCAAAGCAAAATTATAAGTGTAGCTTGTTTCCCAAGAGAGATCAGGATCAGCTATAGTACTAACTCCGCCGCCAGGGTTCTGCATATAATTATTGGTATAGGAGGTTAATGAACGCCATCCGTAATTAGAAGTTGGAAGGGTACCATTAACACCATAAGAGGCTCTTAATCGGAGATTACTTATATAATCAAGATTCTCCATAAACTTCTCACTGTTTATCTTCCATGATCCAGCAACTGACCAGAAATCACCCCAACGATTATTTTCTCCAAGTCTTGAAGAACCATCTCTACGGTAAGATGCTGAGAAATAATATTTGCTTAGATAGTTGTACTCAATACGAGAGAGTGCAGATAGCATTGTATTGCCCCAATTATACCCTGCTGCATCAAGTTTCCCTGCTGTAGAGACAGTATGAAGAGTGCTTGTAGGCAAATTTGTTCCTGTTGACCTCTGGAAATAAGTCTGATTATCTTCTGCTTCCCATCCAATCAATACACCTAAGGTATGCTTGTCTGCGAAAACTTTATTGTAACTCAATGTTGATGATGATACGAGTTTAGATGTATTTGTACTCATTTCGTTTACAGACCCTGAGGTTGAAGAGCCATTGAAGTGTAATGCGCTGTAATAGATATGATCCATTGTATTAGTATTGTCATAAGAAAATACTGTCTTAAATATCAGCTCCGGCAAAAACTTAATTGTAAGAGTTTCATTAGCACTAATCTTAAGCATCTTTGTCCAGTTCTCCCACTGTTCATTGTAGTAAACAGGATTATAGGCATAACTACCATATCTGTCAGTCCATGGCTGACCTGTGACAACATTTGTTGGCCAGTAAAGAGGCCACAACAAATTCCTTGATTGCATGAAGTAGTTTGCTCCAGTGGAACGAGTATCATTAAATCCACTCTTTTCGCTTCTCGCAATATTAATATTGGTGGTAAACTCAATGAACCTGTTAATCTTTTGATTCAAATTAACACGACCTGTTACACGCTCGTAATCATTGATAGTTATCCTCCCCTGCTCTTTGGTGTAAGAAAGTGATGAATAGTAGTTAGATCTGTCAGATGCCCCACTGACTGACATATCATAGGTCTGATAAACAGGTGTTCTGAAAAGAACATCATCCCAGTTGTAGAACGTTCCTGCTCTGTCACCGCCAACTGTGAGAGAGTTGACAGTATTGTCTGGAGCAGTAAAAGTATAACCGTGCTTATTAAACCTCTTGTTCATCTGAGCAAGGGCATTTGCACTTGCTTGCTCAGGAGTTTTGTTTTGATAATAAATTCCTGCATTCCAGAAATTTTCATAGTACAACTCTAGTTGCTGCTCAGGAGTAGCTGTCTCATAGTTATCTGTAGCCCAATCAGGTGAGATGCCCACTGAGGCTTTAAAGTTAATTCCAGGCTTACCCTCTTTCCCCTTTTTGGTCGTAACAACGATAACACCATTTGCAGCACGTGAACCGTAAAGTGCTGATGCCGCTGCATCTTTCAACACTGTAATTGACTCGATGTCACTCGGATTAAGGGTGCTCATTACATTGTTCGAAGTGTAGAGATAGTCTCCCATCTGTCCGGAGCTCCCTGAAATAGCAGGG
>DOVA01000114.1 GCA_003520315.1 Rikenellaceae bacterium
TGTTATTTCATCTGTTAGAGCGCCAAAGGCTGTTGGACCATACAGCCAGGCAACAGAATCAAATGGATTTATTTTTATTTCTGGTCAGCTTCCGATTGATGTCTCTAAAGGAGAGATCGTGGATGGAGGCATAAGAGAACAGACTGCCCAGTCACTTAGAAATATTGGATATATTTTGGAAGAGGCTGGATGTAATTTTGACAATGTGCTCAAGGCTACGGTGTATCTTTCTGATATCAATAATTTTACGTCAATGAATGAAGTTTATGCCACTTTTTTTAAGGAACCATATCCTGCAAGAGTTGCATATGCTGTAGTTGCATTGCCTAAAGGTGCACTTGTTGAAATAGATGTGATTGCTGCAAAATGATGCTAATTATGGAAATTCATTTTAAACTTTCAATAATTTTACTAATTTTGCAGCAACCAAATATTCTTTTCCGGTTAATAATTACCCCCTTATACATCTAATGTACGATATTAAAGAGTTAAGCAAGATGAGTCAGGAAGACTTACTTGCAATTGCGCAGAAGCTGAATATCAGCAATGCCAAAAACTTTTCCACCGAAGAACTAATTTACGAAATACTGGATGAACAGGCTAAACAGGGCAGTCTCACAAATCAACCTATTAAAAAGCCATTAGTTCAACGGCAGAAGAAGCAGAGAATCAACAAACCTAAGGAGGTACAAAAAGTCGTAGTATCTTCTAAAGAGGAAGCATCTCCGGCTGAGGTGCCAAAACTGGAGCCTCACAAGAATGAGGATTCTAAAGCAGAAGTCTCTTCTGATAAAACCGTCCCTTCTTCAAGTTCAAAGATGGAAATTTCTAATGCTGTGGCTGCAAATAGGGAGACTACTTCTTCATCTAAAAAGAGAGGTAGAAAACCAACAGTTGTTAAGGTTCCTGAACAGACAAAAGCAAAACAGGAAGCTGAGCAGAAAAATCAGGTTAAACCAGCAAGTGAAGCAGCTATAAGTGAAAAGTCTCAAAAGGAGACTCAACCTGCTCCTCAACCCGTCCAACACCATCAACAGGGACAGAATGTGCAGCAGTATCAAAACAAACAGCAAAATCAGCATCCTCCGCAAAATGGTCAGGTTCAACACAATCAGCAACCACAGCAGAATGGTCAGCCACATCAGAATAACCATCTACAGCAACAGGCTCAGCAGCAGCATAAGCAACATCACAACCTTTCGAAAGATAATAAGATGTCTCAGCCAAGTGATGATGAGTTGTCGATTGAAAGCGTTGAAAATAGCATAAAGGAACAGTATAAAAAGGTTGAATTTGAAGGTACAGTTGAGGCCACAGGAGTCCTTGAAATAATGCCTGACGGGTATGGGTTTTTGAGGTCTTCAGACTATAATTACCTCAACTCGCCAGATGATATTTACATATCCCAATCACAAATTAAACTTTATGGCTTAAAGACTGGAGACACACTTGTTGGGGATATCAGGCCTCCAAGGGAAGGCGATAAATATTTCCCTCTTGTTAAGGTAAATCAGATAAACGGTCGTTCTCCCGAATTCATAAGAGATCGTATCCCTTTTGATTATCTTACTCCTCTTTTCCCAAATGAAAAATTTGATATTACTTCCAATGGTCACAATAATCTTTCCACAAGAATTGTAGATCTCTTTGCGCCTATAGGTAAGGGTCAGAGAGGTTTGATAGTTGCTCAGCCAAAGACTGGGAAGACTATTCTTCTCCAGGATATAGCCAATGCAATTGCTGCCAATCATCCGGAGGTATACATGATTGTTCTTCTTATAGATGAACGTCCGGAAGAGGTTACAGACATGGCGCGAAGTGTTAAGGCTGAAGTAATTGCATCTACTTTTGACGAACCGGCAGAGAGACATGTTAAAATTGCGAATATCGTTCTTGAGAAAGCTAAAAGACTTGTTGAATGTGGTCACGACGTGGTGATTTTACTGGACTCCATCACACGTCTGGCGAGAGCCTTCAACACTGTGCAGCCGGCTTCAGGTAAAGTGTTGAGTGGAGGTGTTGATGCTAATGCTCTTCATAAACCTAAACGTTTTTTCGGTGCAGCCAGGAATATCGAAAATGGCGGTTCACTTACAATTCTTGCTACGGCTCTGATTGATACAGGTTCCAAGATGGACGAGGTGATATTTGAAGAGTTTAAGGGTACAGGTAATATGGAACTGCAACTCGACAGGAAACTTGCAAATAAAAGAATATTTCCTGCAGTCGATGTTACTCTTAGTAGTACTCGTAGAGATGATCTTCTTTTTGACAAGGACACTTTAAACAGGATTTGGATCTTGAGAAATTATCTTGCTGACATGAATTCAGTCGAGGCAATGGAATTCATGAAGACCAGGCTTATGCGTACAGAAAATAATCAGGAGTTTTTGATGTCAATGAATGGAGAGTAACTAAATTCCGAAAAGGTGCATAGTTATTCCAATTGTTATTCCTGCAACAAAATTGATGGCTTTTGCCTTAAAGAAGCTTCCTTTGCTTTCAGCAAGTAATGGAAGTGCGGTATGTCCGTCCTGCACCATTGAACTAACAAATAGGACACTGAAAGGAATGAGACCATTAGCAAAGAGTGTAATGAATATCATATGTGGTCCAGATTCAGGAATAAGTCCAATAGCTGCTGCCATCAGAATCATTATTATGACATTCTCTCTGACCCAATTTTCTATGTGAAGGTATTGAGTACCAAAATGAATGACAATTAATGCTCCGAAAGTCCAGAGGAAAATAGATTTGAAATGGTTTACTATTACATGATTCCAAAGATGCTCTTTGATAAAATGTTCTTTGGCTTTGAGTGTGAGATAAAGTGTAATAATACTTATTCCTGCAAACAGGAGATTTATCCATCTTTCACTGAAAATATTAATTGAGCCATGCAGATGTTCATCTGTAGAGTGAGTCTCTCCGGAAGCACCGGTTTCAATATGATCATGCTCCAAAATGCCCATCACGACTGCAATGACAAATATAGCTACACCAACTACAATAATCAGTCTTTCCTTACTTAATTTTTTAAGATTTTCTCTAATACTGTTGCCAAATATTGGAGAAGAAGAGACAAAGTATTCGTTTTCATGGATCTTGTAGTGTTCCGGTGCGAATGGGCGACGTCTATCCTTGAAAACTTTATCAGCGACAATGCCAATAAGGAGACCTGTGATAAAAAGTGTAAAAAACAAAATCAGGGCAGTTTTTGGAACGGCTGCCAGAAGAACAAATGCTTCGTCTCCTGATGAGGAGATCATCATAGCGAGTAGTGAACCGAAGCTAACTATATTGTGTGTATAGAGAGAGACGACGGCAAAACCTCCTACACATCCCGGAACCAATCCCAGGAGTGCTGACAGAAGAACCTGTTTTACAGGAGAATTTCTAAGTTTGTTGAATGTGGATCCGTGAGAGTGAACGTTGACGTATTCAATCAGAAGCATCATTACCATGACGAGTCCGGTAATAAGTATGCTGTTTTTGAGGGCTTCAATTATAATGTTTACAAGATTCATTTGTTATACAGTTTAAGAAGTTCTGAGGCTGCTGTGAAAGATCCCATTTTGCCTGATAAAACAAGTTCTTCGTACTCTTTAAGTTTAACTTGTATTTTAGGATCTTCGTAGAAACGGTTTTTCAGCTCGTCATTGATGGATTCATACATCCAGAATTTAGCCTGTTCTCTTCTTTTATGAATATAATAACCATTTTCTCGAGTAAGTTGGAAATATTCAAATATCTTGGATAGAATTTCATCCAGCCCTGTTTTGTTGACAGCTGAAGTGGTAAGGGCTGTGGGTATCCATCCGGATTCTGTAGGAGGGAAAAGGCGCAGTGCGTTGGAATACAATGCTTTTGCCATTTCTGCCTTTTGTATGTTTGAACCATCTGCTTTAGTGATTGCTATCAAATCTGACATTTCCATAATACCTCTTTTAATGCCTTGAAGCTCATCGCCTGCACCTGCTAACATTAAAAGAAGAAAAAAGTCACTCATTGAATGTACTGTGGTTTCAGACTGTCCGACTCCGACTGTTTCAATAAAAATAACGTCATAACCAGCTGCTTCACACAGAACAATTGTTTCGCGGGTTTTCCTTGCAACGCCTCCAAGAGAACCCCCGCTTGGACTTGGTCTAATAAATGCATTGGGATCGGAGGAGAGTGTCTCCATTCTTGTTTTGTCTCCAAGAATACTTCCTTTGCTTCTTTCACTGCTCGGATCTATTGCAAGTACGGCAAGCTTGTGACCACGTGAGGTAATTAATCCTCCAAAGGCTTCGATGAATGTACTTTTGCCAACTCCGGGAACTCCAGTAATACCTATACGCATTGACTGAACTGCAAAAGGTTGACAGGCTTCTACAACTTGCTGGGCTACAACTCTGTGTTCGGGTTTGGAACTCTCGATAAGTGTAATAGCCCGACTTAACAAAGTTGTATTTCCGGCTAAAACCCCCTCTACATAATCTTTAACTGTAAGGTTTCTGTTTCTGTTTTTCTTGAAGAAATCATTGATATAAGGGTTTACAACTGGCGGCTGTTCAATACCCTCATTTACTATAAGGGCGCTGTCTCTTTCAATGTCATTCATGAGTTTTTATTTGTCACCTTTCCGGAAATTATCAGATTAATTATTGGTCTGGTTGGCGAATTAGTTACAAGGGTAACAACAAAATTTTTTTCTCCGGACATGTTTTTTGTATTTATTTCAATTTCAATTTCTGATCTGCCTGAGGCAGGAATCTTTTCTTTGTGTTTAGCGATAATACCATCCTCACTATATCGAATTTGTCTGATAATTAAATCGCTTTTCCCGGTATTTCTAAAATCAAAACTACATTTTACTGTAGACCCTTCTTTTACCTCTCCAAATGAAAAGGAACTTCTACTAAAAATTGGCAGTGGGGCTTTGTCAAGTTCTGCTTTTGACATATCGGCGAAATTTTCAAGAATAGTTGCTTTAATCTGAATTGGTTTATCTGCTTTTTTACCATTAATGACAGGAATTGCTGAGAAAATGGTTGTACCCCAATTGTTTGCTGCCTTTGTGTCAATAGAAAATATCAAGTCTGTCTTTCCATTTTCAGGCACTAGATCAGGAACAGCATTTATATAAAATCCTTTTGAAAAATCGGTAAAACTTATTTTTATCGGATTTCCTGCAAGGTTAACTACCTCAACAGCTCCTTTTGAAATAGTACCGTACTGAATTTGTCCCAGTTCTATAGGATTTCTTTTTAATCCAAGCTGTCCGATCTTGACTGGATACTGCTGGCGAAGAGTTTTTGGTTTCTGAGTGACAATACCTTTTACTCTTAACACAATAGGTCTGGATGATCCTGTTACATATACAGTTAATGATTTGTCAAATGGGTAAGGTCCCTGGTCGTTTAGAAAAGTAACATCAATTTTCCCTTTTTCACCGGGTTTAACAGGACTTTTGGTCCATTCGGGAGTGGTACATCCACAAGAGGAGATAACGGTCTGTATGACCACAGGCTGATTACTGATGTTTTTGAAAATAAAAGAACAACTTCTCGGACCTGAATTCATGTCAATATATCCAAAATCGTGGATTGTCTTGTTGAATTCGATACTCATCTGAGGAGAGTTTTGTGCCAATAAGAGTGTAATTGACATCAAAGTGATGAACGTCATGGCACACATCTTATATATAATATTTTTCATCACAATTAGGTTTATGTTTCAGTTCACAAAGATACAATTACTATTTGTTCTTTTCTACCCATTTTATACCTTTGCAGATAATAAACCAATTAAATTTTATAGTAATGGCTTACAAAATTTCAGAAGACTGCACAGCTTGTGGAACATGTATCGATGAATGCCCTGTTGAGGCTATTTCACCTGGTGATATCTACAAAATAGATCCAAATATCTGTTCAGACTGTGGTACTTGCGCTGACGTTTGCCCTGTAGGGGCTATCAGTCAGATGTAATTTATCTTGCTGTACAACAAAATGAGGGGGTGTCATTTATTGGCACTCCCTCTTCTATTAGTTATATGTTAGAGAGTAATTTTTTCATACCTTTGAAACTCATATTTTAAGGAACAATGCTAAACATTAAATTACTAAGAGAGAGACCTCAATTTGTGGCAGAGAGGCTTGCAGTCAAAAACTTTGACGCAACTGAAATAATAAAAATTATCAACGAGTTGGATCAGAAAAGAAGAGAAACTCAAACGGAATTGGATGCCATTCTTTCGGAACAGAATCTTCTTTCAAAAAAGACAGGGGCGTTAATGAAGGATGGTAAAATAGCTGAAGCAGAGGAATTTAAGGCTAAAGTTTCTGATTTGAAGGAAAAGTCAAAGTTGCTTGAAAACGAGATGCAGATAGTTTCTTCTAAAATGAACGAACAATTGTTACTGCTTCCAAATTTGCCTCATATATCTGTTCCTTCAGGTAAAAGTGCAGAGGATAATGTGATAGTAAGAGAAGGAGGATCTATTCCGGAATTTGATAAGAGTGCTTTGCCACACTGGGAGCTTGCTAGAA
>DOVA01000118.1:0-5556 GCA_003520315.1 Rikenellaceae bacterium
GGGCTTATAGGATAATGCACGGTGATCCCTACCACAAGTAACGGCGTAAATTGTGCTGTTAGCTATGGTGGGGAGTCACTCACTACCTCTTTCGGCACACTTTCTTTATGGAAATCTCAAAACGCCTGTGTTTCTTTACTATTTTTGACAAGGTGGAAAGGAGTTGATTGGTTCTTGTTTAGACCTCACTCTCCCCTCCATCTTTGATTTCTCTTCATTTCCAGCGGTTTTTAGACTTCAAACCATCAAGAAAATCTGCTTTGTCAACCGTAGCTTATCCTGAAAAAATGGGTTCCCAGCCTTGCTTTTCCCATTAACTTAAGACTTGATTTACAACATCAATAGACTTAACACAGATTGCTATACCAGCACCAACAAATACACCCAATGCAAAATGTAACATATCCTCACCTCCCCTTAGCCGTTCTTAATGATCTTCACTAGAGCAATCCCGAACAAAATACCTGCCTTGAATAGGGTTATAGGATCCATAGCATCACCTCCCTTCAAATGCTAACCCTAAAGTCAAGTAAGCCTAAATCCATGATTCTATCAAAACGAAAAAGAGGATTACCCTCCTTGGGTAACCCTCCGTTAGCTGTGATGTAGTTTACTAGGACACTATTAAATTTTATTGTAATGCTTTCTGGCCTCCGATGATTCCCTATCTTAATTTCATCAATAAGCAGGTGTAAAAGAGTCTTCTTCTCCTCATCTGAAGCAGAAATATTAAGTAATTCACTAAATTCTTCCAACGTTGCCTTTACTAACTCATAGGGTATTTCTAGAACCTCACTTGTATCCAAGTATCCCTCCTGGGTGGTCTTATCACTTTCAAGCTTTGCGATATTGTCGGATATTTCTTGAAGTTTCTGTAAAAGGATAACTTCATCAATAGCCCTCTTCTCCATAAGTTTAAAGTACTGCTCACGATTCTTAGTAAGCGCCTGTATCTCCTTCTCAATGTCCTTAACATTAGATTCAGCAGGGAGTATCATATCCCTTCTCTTGCCATTTACCTTTGATAGTGTTGCTTTAAGGAACGAATCACTATTTACTAGCCTTCTGATCTTTTGGAATACATAGTTTTCAACATCATCAGCTCTAACCCCATTAGATCGGCATACAGCAGTACCTTTGTTCCTCCAAGCACCACAATAGTAGTACCTTATAACATTCTTTGTCCCATCCTTCCGTGTTGATACAACCCTTCCGGCGACCATCCCGGAATTGCATACTGGACACCTCAGTATACCTGTTAGAGGATATGAACCTGCGAACGTTTTGTTAGACTTTCCGCTTTTAGCCCTAATCAGCTCCTGCACCTTTGCAAACATTTCTTTGCTTATGATTGGTTCATGAATACCCGGTACTAGTATTGGATTAGGATTTATACCTCTCCTTCGTTTACTTGCCCAATTGCTTCTGACATCATATCGTATCATTCCACTGTAGAGAGGATTACTTACTATGTCTTTGATTGAAGTAATCGCGAATGGATTGCCTTTCTTAGTTTGATAACCTTCCTTATTCAACTGGTTTGCGATTGACTTGTAGCCTTTGCCATTGTAGTAGAGATCGAAAATATGCTTGACTACATCAGCTTCTTTCTTGTTGATTACCAGCATGTTCTCACCTCTTTTACGGTTAGAATCAGGTACATCAATTAGATCATACCCGAGAACAATCCCCCCATTCCATCTGCCTTCCTTTGCTCTTGCATCCATTCCCATTTTTACGTTCTCAGCTATCTGGCCACGTTCATACTCACCAAAACTGCTCATTATGTGAAGTTGCAGTCTTCCTTGCAGAGTGTTAAGCTCAGTCATTTCAGTTATGCTCTTTAACTCAATGTTCTTGTAACTGAGTTTCTCAACTATCTGGAGGGTATCCAATAGCCGCCTTGATAACCGATTAAACCTCCAGACAAGTATAATATCAAATTTCTTCAATTCAGCATCCGCTAACATGTTCTGGATACCTGGTCTACCTTTTATGGACTTACCACTTATACCTTTATCAGAATACACTTTGTAAAGTGCAATTTGATTTTCGGTACAATAGGTCCTAAGTAGCTTCTCCTGTTCTTCTATACTGTATCCTGCCTCTGCTTGTTCTCTTGTACTGACTCTTGTGTATATTGCTGCTATTCTTTCTTTATCCATATTTTTAGCCCCCTTCTTTGATTCATATTAATAATATATTTTTATATACTATAATGATTCGTGATAGTTTCATGAAAGAAGGGAAGATTGCTCTTCCCCTTCAACCACGCTATCCTGCCTCAGTTTTTTCAAAACTAACGAGGCTACAATATCCAGTATCATATCAATATCTTCCATTAAAACTCCTATCAGTACATTATTTGTACTGTAACTATGTAAAGAATCATTCCAATATTATTCACTTCGTCTCATCTTTTCATTTACCTTAATGGAATGTGAGCCACCCACCTTTTCGATTCTTTAAAGAACTCGACATCTTGAAACTTAAGGGAAACTTTATCTTTGAAACAAAGCTGAAATTCTTCTTGTATCTCCCTGACTAAAGGCGCACTGTATGTCAAAAAGTATCTACTCTGCTGCCTGAGTTTGAAGTAGTCTTTTTTACCGTGTGCTCCATCAAGCTTATATCCAACAACTATCCCAGTGTCTGAAAAACCTACTTGGATTGTTCGGGGCCAGTCGAGCTCTTCCATAAGTTCAATACTAAATGAAATCTTTGGACTGGACTTGTTAGTTAATGTTATTTGTACTGGTGCCTGTTCTGATCGTCTTGTTGTTCTACCCTTACTTCTAGCTAGCCTATATGTAACAGCCTGAGTCGTTTTACTCTGCATATTGATATCCCCTTTCTTTCTCTGTCGCTCAGGGAAAGGACACCCCAAAAAAACCTCCAGAAAGCCCGAAATTCGAGGTTTCTTTCTCAAGTCCTTTCCATTGTCTTGTATTTTCCTTTTCGCTTGTTTTAGAGCCCTTTTTGTCGTTTTTAGCCCAAACCTACTTCTTGTTTTTTACTGGAATTACGGCCGTCTCTACCCCATCTATATTTACATACTCAACATCTGAGAATGTTATCGAAACTCGATTGGTAAAATCAAGCTCAAAGGCTTCGGTTAAACCCCTAACTATTTCCGCCGAATAAATGACCCCTTTATTTCCTTGGATCTTAACTTCATGACTCATATCATCATCTTCACCAGCAGATATAGCGATGTTATTACCATTAGCCCCAATCCTCAACCAACTTGGATTGTTCAGATTCTTAAGTACATGCATAGCAAACATAATGCGTTTTCCATTTTTCTTGCTATTAATTAATGTTAAAACACCATGTGCGCTTTTCCTTACTGAGCCTTGTGATCGCTTGAATAGTATATACTCTTCACTTATCTTTCCTGTATCATATTGTAATTCTACTGGGCTTTCTTCATTAGTGGATTTATCTGATTTACTTTGTTGTATATCTTCACGGATATTAATGATATTATCAATGCTGAGCTCCAGTTCCTCTGGTTCCAGCTCCTCGGGCTCTATGTCCTCAGGTTCTAACTCCTCCTGCTTTAGGTCCTCGGGCTCCAACGCCTCGGGTTCCAGGTCCTCAGGTTCCAACTCCTCAGGCTCAACAGTCTCAAAGTCATAGTATTCCATCTCTGATTTGTTTGTGCTTCTATCTACTGAGAAAAATTTATCTGGTAGCTTCCGTGGTTTAGGCACTTTGACATTCTCCTTCCAGATAGTCAAGAGAATTGAGGGTGCATCCACCCCCTCACCACTCTCATTTGAAATGGTCTCAACATCCTCCTGCAGTTTGGATCCTTCCAGAGCTTCGCTTTCAGTTGGATCTATCAAGGACTCCTCTCGACTCCCTACACTAGACTTAATTATAATATTTGGCAGTTTCTTTGGTTTAGTCATAATTATATCTCCTTCGTATTCTTAATATGAATATTAGTGTCAATTCCCATATTCTTTATCCGATAAAGACTTCTTCTTTCCCTCATTCCTCATCCTCCTCATTTGGCCAATCAAAACCATTGATTGACCGGTAACTATCCTCACGTTCCTCAGCGCACGTCCTTAAATACTCTCTATATTCCCTTATTTCAAGCTCTACATCACTCACAGTTATTCTCCTTCATTCGACTATATTCTTTATAAAATGCTTCAATTTCAGCCCCTATTGTCTCCTTTTCAGATATGCTCTCTTCTCTTATATCTTGATTAGCATCTCTTAAGTACTCATCAAGGTCTCTTGCTTCAAAATAACTCATTCGCTACCCTCCTCATCAGTAAACAAATTTTCAATATTAACATGATTTGTATTATGCCTCTTTCTTTGTGACTTCATCTGGACTACAGTACGTTTATTTGTAACGGATTCTTGACCGTCTGACGCTAAGGTTGTATCATATATACCTCGATCTTCAGGTTGAATCTTAATACCATATACACGGGTTCGCACTGGAGCATCGGGATACATCTTTCTGTTTACTTGGAGCTTTCCTCCAGAATCGATCTGAAGATAGCCCTTCTCCTTCATTGCTTTGATTACAATTGAAGGGGATTGAAAACCATTCTCTATGAGTATGTGATCAAGAGTATTTCTCTGAAAATATATGGTTTGAGCATCTTTTCCTTCAAAATCGATTCTGCCCTCCATCGTTTGAAAGGAGATATTGGTCTCATTAAATGGATGTTGTACTTTGTAATTTGCATCCTTTTGCCACTTATAATACCGGCTTGGAACGGTCGTTATATAATCCAGCAAAAATCTATAGGCTTTTTTAGCAATGTCTCGGTCTTCAATCGATTCTTCTTCCGCATCAATGAGTAAAGCTAGAACTTTTTCGGGATTAAACTCCAACTTTAGACACTCATTAGCAAGTAACAAGGTAAGTAGCACAACTGAATAGCGATCTGCAATTCTATCTGAGAATTGATCCTTATGTGGCAACTTACTCATAACAAAGTCATGGCACTCTCTAAACCTTTCAATGACGGTTTCCTCTCCAAGCTTTAGCAGGTACAATGCGAAATGTCGGGCTGAGTTTCCGTAATTTTTCTGTAAACCTCTCTGAATATTCTTGCTATTCTCAGCAGAAAGCGTCCATTGGCGAAGAGACAACTCGTGCAATCGCATTCTCAAGCCTTCAAAATTTGAAGCTGAATCGATCAGCCCAGATTCTCCGGTAGACAAAATACTCCCTGCCCACTCACCCTGTTGTCTCAAATCCCCTTCAATTGTTGAACGGCCTTTTTCAATCCCCTCAGTAAAGAAGTAGATCATAGCAGTGGTTGTCTCTTGACTTCGGCTACTACTTTCGTCTAAGATAAAACAAAAACCTATCTTATCCTTGAGGTAAGCGGCAATTGCGTTAATGGTAGAATTCCATGTCAATATTAAGCCATTACGTCTAATCGAGGGCCTCCCGTAACTACTGATACAAAGCTGTGAAGAAGAGCTCTTGCCCGAACTTGAAGGCCCGTAAATATGAAAGAATAACACATTAAAATTAAGGTGGTCTCTAATATATCCAAGCAAAATCGACGAGAG
>DOVA01000118.1:5566-6231 GCA_003520315.1 Rikenellaceae bacterium
TTACTTCTGCCTTAAGTAACTTAAGATGCTGTTCGAGAGTCCCAACTTCGGCAATTTGTAGATTCCCGACATATTGGCTACGAATATTATTACTCAAGCTAATCGCTTGATCTAATAAATATACTCTCTCACCATCAACGACATACCAACCGATTGATTTATGAGTGTAGGAAACCTCAGCTAATGCTTCTTGTTCGCTTATCCATTCTAGGAAATAAGATACATTAAGATCATTAACATCAAATCCATAAGTAGGTAATGTCTTGAGAACTTCATTTTTAGTTAAGACACTTCGTGGTAATCTTAACACTTGATTTTTGTCGTTATACTTGTATAGAAATTCTAATTCAACCTTCTTAGTAATAAGGTCCTGGAAGCACCGGAGAATCTTGACTTCACGAAATAGTGGCCTCATGATTCCCTCAGAATTCTTCCCCTTTCCTTCCTCTTCAAGCATGACGATTCCGTCTTTGACAAACAGTCTTGATTTGCTTTTCATTCTATCCTCCATATTCTGTTTTCAATGAACTCCAGTTTGTTCCTGCAACTTCATACAGTCGTTTTTTGACTGTATGAATATGATACCATCCATATTTATTGCAGTAAAATGATAGCAATTTACAATCTATAATTCATCCACAGATAAATAATGGCTACTGAATAAT
>DOVA01000263.1 GCA_003520315.1 Rikenellaceae bacterium
CACCTTTCTGTAAGGAGTTTCGATAAAACCAAGATCGTTGATTTTGGCATATACGCAAAGAGAGGAAATCAGGCCAATATTAGGCCCTTCAGGGGTTTCAATAGGGCAGAGGCGACCATAATGAGTATAGTGCACGTCTCTAACTTCAAATCCTGCACGATCTCTTGAAAGACCTCCGGGACCAAGAGCAGAGAGTCTCCTTTTATGAGTCATTTCAGCCAGTGGATTTGTTTGATCCATAAACTGAGATAACTGGCTGGTACCAAAAAATGAATTAATAACCGAAGATAGTGTCTTGGCATTGATAAGATCAATAGGAGTGAACACCTCATTGTCTCTGACATTCATTCTTTCCCTTATTGTACGTGCCATACGTGAAAGGCCGACACTAAATTGATTTGCAAGCTGTTCACCGACAGTTCTGATACGGCGGTTGCTTAGATGATCAATATCGTCAACTGCGGCCTTTGAATTTATAAGTTGGACAAGGTATTTAATAATTGCTATAATGTCGGCTTTAGTCAAAACCCTTATCTCGTCAGGGATAGAAAGACCGAGTTTATGATTTAGTCTGTATCTTCCCACTTCTCCCAAATCGTATCTCTTATCTGAAAAGAAAAGTTTGTCAATAACATCTCTTGCAGTAGCTTCATCAGGCGGTTCAGAATTACGAAGTTGCCTGTAGGTATAGAAAACAGCCTCTTTTTCCGAATTGCACTGGTCTTTCTGGAGTGTATTGAAAATGATGGCATAGTCATTAATGTTTGCATCTTCCTTGTGGAGAAGTATTGTACTTACTCCTGATTCAAGGATAGTGTAAATATGCTCCTCTTCAATAACTGTTTCACGGTCAAGAACAATCTCGTTTCTTTCAATATAAACCACTTCACCGGTATCTTCATCAACGAAATCTTCGTTCCATGTTTTTAAAACTCTGGCAGCCAGTTTGCTGCCGACACACTTCTTTAAATTTGCTTTTGTAACCTTGACCTCATTTGCTAGACCGAATATGTCGAGTATATCCTTATCACTCTCATACCCTATTGCTCTTAGCAAAGTAGTTACAGGTAATTTTTTCTTTCTGTCGATGTAAGCATACATGACATTATTGATATCAGTAGCAAACTCTATCCATGAACCCTTGAAAGGAATAATCCTTGCGGAATAAAGTTTTGTTCCGTTTGCGTGAAGGCTCTGGCCGAAAAATACGCCAGGGGATCTGTGCAACTGAGACACAACAATTCTTTCAGAACCGTTGATGACAAAAGTACCCCTTGGAGTCATGTAAGGAATAGTTCCCAGATAGACATCCTGAATAACCGTATCAAAATCCTCATGCTCAGGATCGGTACAGTAAAGCTTGAGTTTAGCCTTAAGAGGTACGCTGTATGTCAGACCTCTGTCGAGACACTCCTCTATTGAATAACGTGGAGGGTCAATAAAATAGTCAATAAACTCAAGCACAAAATTATTTCGGGTATCAGTGATAGGAAAAATTTCCTGGAAAACCTTGAACAAGCCTTCATTCTTACGATTTTCCGGTGTAGTTTCAAGTTGGAAGAAGTCCTTGAAAGACTTCAACTGAACCTCTAAGAAATCTGGATAGTCGAGCAGGACTTTTGAAGTCGCGAATGAAATCCGCTGATTATTTGTTTTTTGCGACATTGTATATGGATTGGTTGAAAATATAGTGAAATAACGACAAAAAGGCTTAGAGCCGATATGTGGCTCTAAACCTGCTATTGTACCCGATTAATGGGGGATTTTGGAGTTATTTAATTTCAACTTCTCCGCCGGCCTCTTCAATTTGTGCCTTAACCTGTTCAGCTTCAGCTTTTGAAATTTTTTCCTTTATTGCTTTAGGAGCGGCATCAACAAGATCCTTGGCCTCTTTAAGTCCAAGACCTGTAATCTCCTTAACGACTTTAATCAGCTGAAGTTTAGTCTGACCGGCTGAAGTAAGGATAACGTCAAACTGAGTCTGCTCAGCCTCTCCGGCAGGAGCAGCACCACCGGCTGCAGGAGCAGCAACAGCAACAGCTGCAGCAGGTTCAATACCATATTCTTCTTTAAGGACTTTTGCAAGTTCTTGCACCTCTTTTACAGACAGGTTAACTAATTCTTCTGCAAATTTTTTGATATCTGCCATAATTGATTTAATTATTAAGTTTATTTAATTTTTATTATTCTTTTTCTGATAAGGTCTTCACAATACCTGCAACTTTACCTCCCGCATTTGATTGAAGTGCAGAAATAACATTTTTGACAGGTGATTGAAGCAGACCGATAATATCACCGATAAGCTCTTCGCGTGACTTAATTGCAATAAGTGCGTCAAGCTGGTTTGCACCGACATATGCACAATCTTCAACCAGGGCTGCTTTAAGCACAGGCTTACCGTATTGGCTGCCAAAATCCCTGATAAGTTTGGCAGGAGCATTTACTTCTTCTGTAAACATTACTGCAGAAGGACCTTCAAGGACAGGAAAAAGCTTTTCAGCCTCGTTTATGCCTTTTTGTTCCAAAGTTTTACGCAGCAAGGTGTTTTTAACGACAACAAGTTTTATCTTCTTTTCGAAACACGCACGGCGTAGCTTAGTTATAGTTTCAGCATTCAGTCCTGATATGTCAGTCAAATAAAAATTTGGAGTTTGATTTAACTGCGCTGCCAGGTTCTCAATAATCTGTATTTTCTCTTCTTTTCTCATAAGCAATTTAATTATTCAGCAGCACCTATTGACTTAATATCTACACCTATTCCCGGGCTCATGGTGGATGATATATAGATACTCTTTATATAAGTTCCCTTCAAAGCCTGTGGTTTCAACTTAATGACTGTTTTGATAAATTCGAGAGCGTTTTCAGTCAATTTCTCGGCAGGGAAAGAGACCTTACCTATACTGGCATGCACTATCCCCTGTTTATCAACCCTAAAGTCTATTTTACCAGACTTTACCTCTTTAACAGCATTTCCTACATCCATGGTAACAGTGCCTGTTTTTGGGTTAGGCATCAGACCGCGTGGACCAAGAATACGGCCAATAGGACCAATCTTGGCCATCACAGATGGAGTACATATAATGACATCTACATCAGTCCATCCACCCTTTATCTTATCGATATATTCATCCAGACCAACATAGTCAGCACCTGCCTCTTTTGCCTCATTCTCCTTGTCAGGAGTACAAAGCACCAGAACACGAACATTTTTACCTGTTCCGTGAGGGAGTGTAACAACACCGCGTACCATCTGGTTCGCTTTACGTGGGTCAACTCCAAGGCGAATGGCTATGTCGACGGAGGCATCAAATTTGGTAAAGGACACCTCTTTTACAAGACTGCATGCGTCTGCCAACTTATACTGCTTGGTAGAGTCAACTTTAGCATATGCTTCTTTTTGTTTTTTTGTTAGCTTACTCATTTTCGCAGTTTTTTTATTTAACATCTTCCGGAAAATCTCCGGTAACAGTGATACCCATACTTCTTGCAGTACCGGCGACCATAGTCATAGCTGACTTGAGAGTGTGAGCATTCATGTCGGGCATCTTGTCGGTGGCAATAGCACGAACCTGTTCCCAGGTCACTGAGCCAACCTTTTTACGGTTAGGTTCGGCAGAACCTGATTGAATTTTGGCAGCTTCTTTCAACTGAACGGCAACAGGAGGTTGTTTAACGATAAACNNGATTTATCGCTGTAAACCGTAATTATTACAGGCAACACCTTGCCTGCCTTGTCCTGAGTGCGAGCATTGAACTGCTTGCAAAAATCCATTATGTTTACACCCTTGGAGCCGAGTGCCGGCCCTACAGGAGGTGAAGGATTAGCTGCACCGCCTTTGATCTGCAATTTAATGAGAGCAGCAATTTCTTTAGCCATAATGTTTATTAGTTATTCTTTAACGACTTGAACAAAATTTAATTCGAGAAGAGTTTTCCTTCCAAAAATCTTAACC
>DOVA01000019.1 GCA_003520315.1 Rikenellaceae bacterium
GGATATGATGACCTTGACTGGTCAAAATATATTGAAAGAAACGGTTACAGGCAGGATTACAGTGTAAGCGGAGATGCTGCTACAGAAAAGAGCAGTATGTTTTTCTCAGCAGGATTTCTCGATGAAAAGGGGTATGTTATTTCTTCAGACTTTAGACGTTTCACAGGTCGAGCTAATATCAGCGTAACACCTAAGAAGTGGCTAAAAGCTGGATTCACACTTGCAGGTTCTCATCAGATTTCCAATAATACTACAGGTGACGCAGGCTCTGCTACGACTTATGTAAACCCGTTCTACTATGCACGAAATATGTCTCCGATTTATCCTGTTTTTGTTCATGATCCTGCTACAGGTGAGTATGTATATGACGAAAATGGAAAGAAAATTTATGACAGAGGTAGTTCATATGCCCGTCCTCAGAACCTTGACCGCCACATTGTTTGGGAGCTTGAGAAAAATATGGACCGAACTTTTAGAAATACTCTGCAAGGACAAGCTTTTACAGATATCACTTTCTTAAAGGATTTCAAACTTTCTATAAAAGGTGACATAAGCCTTAGGAATAGTGAAAATCAGGATTATGACAATGCTGAAATAGGCGATGGTGCAGGAAATAACGGTCGTACTTCACGTACTTTCTACCGTTACAAGAATTACACTTTCCAGCAAATGCTTACTTGGAGCAAAGAGTTTGGAAAGCACAACGTTGACGTGTTGGCCGGGCATGAAAATTACTCCTGGAACAGAGCGTATACATTTGTTTACAAGACAAATGAGACCTTTGAAGGTGTTCCTGAACTGGTTAATTTCACAAATCTTACTTCAATAGACGGCTATCAGGACAATTACAGACTTGAGAGCTATCTCTCCCGTGCGAGATATAATTATGATCGGAAATATTTTGTTGAAGCCTCTTTCCGTCGGGATGGTTCATCTCGTTTTTATCCCGACAATCGTTGGGGTAATTTCTGGTCTTTAGGTGGAAGCTGGAGCGTTATGAAAGAAGATTTTATGGCTCCTTTGCGTGATAAGATTCAATCGTTGAAACTTCGTGCTTCTTATGGTGAGGTAGGTAATGATGCCGGGGTAGATTACTATGCTTATATGGCTCTTTATACACTTAATCAGAATGCCAACCGTATAGCTGCATATAAAGTGCAGAATGAAGCTAAGAATATAAAATGGGAAACAACCAGTTCTTTTGGAGTTGCTGTTGAGGGAACATTTTTTGACAGATTAAATGCAACTGTTGAGTATTTCGATAAGCGAAGTAAAGACTTACTCTTCGATGTCAATCTTCCACTCTCTGCAGGAGCGACCTCTACTTCTTCAGCTGTAGCAACAATTACTCAAAATATTGGATCAGTTTCTAATCGTGGTGTTGAATTGCAATTTGATTATGATGTTCTCAGGAAGAAGGATTTAAGATGGAATGTTGGATTGAATGCTACTTTTTTGAAAAACAAGATTGTAAAGCTTCCTGAGCAAAATAGGGAATCGGGCATTATTTCTGGTACCAAAAAATATTTGGAAGGTCACGGGATATATGATTTCTGGCTGTATCAGTATGTTGGAGTTGACCAGATGACAGGCCGCTGTCTATATAAACCAAATCTTGAAACATATTATATTGGAGATCCTGTAGAGGGGAAGACTGCCTTCCCATCACAGTGGCTTGTGCAAATAGGCGACAAGTATTACACAACAAATACAACTTATTCTGAAAGAAACTGGAGTGGCAGTGCTATTCCTGATGTTTATGGTAGTTTTACAACTTCTCTTAGTTACAAGAATTTTGATCTTTCGGCAATATTCACTTACTCAATAGGAGGTAAGACTATTGACTATTCATATCAAAGTTTAATGTCTGTTACAGCTAGTCCTCATGCTCTTCATACAGATTTGCTTGGATCATGGAATGGTGTTCCTTCTGGAATGACAGAGAGCTCTCCAAACAGGATTAATCCTGATGGCTTGCCTGTAATTAATTATGAGTTGAGCACTTACAATAATGCTACCTCTTCTCGTTTTTTGCAGGACGCATCATATCTTGTTATTAAGAATATATCATTGAACTATACACTTCCTTCTACTGTTGCAAATAAGCTTGATATATCAGCTTTAAGCCTCAATCTCTCAGTAGAGAATCTGGCAACAATTACCTCTCTTAAGGGTATGAACCCTCAGCAGTCTTTTGCTGGAACGAACGATAATGCATTCGTTACTGCAAGAGTGTTCTCTGTGGGTCTTAATGTTAAACTATAATTTGTAAAATCATCTGATATGAAGAATTTGAATATAATAGCATGCTTGCTGGCAGCACTTGTTTTGTCTACAAGTTGTGAAAAAGATTATCTTGATACTAAACCAACTTCTGAAACCGCAACTCTTACAATATTTGAGACGACAGAAGGAGCAGCTCTTGCAGTAAATGGACTGAATAAGCTGACAACAATGCAATATCTTGGTTCTCAGGGTTTCAACGGCGAAGGAACTATAAAAATGTACTACGGAAACTATCCAGGTAACCACTTTTCAGTCAATCTTCCCGGGTGGTCTTCAGTGATTAACTCACAATATCATGAGAATATTACTTCTATTTATCTATATTATCCGTGGTATTATTACTACAGGATAATTGGCAATGCAAATGCCATCATTTTAAACATAGATAATGCGACAGGTCCTCAAAGCGAAAAAGATTTTATAAAGGCTCAAGCTCTTACATACAGAGCATATTGTTATTTTATGCTTTCGCAGTTGTATTGCGAACCATGGAAGGATTCCAATAATGGGGCATCCAAGGGATTAGTACTTCGTCTCGATGCTTCTACAGGTGATATGCCACTTTCAACTTTGGCAGATGTTTATCAGCAGGTTTATGCAGATCTGGATCAGGCAATAGCTCTATATACTTCTTCAGGATTGGACAGAACAGGTAATTATGAAATGAACAAGGATGTTGCCTATGCTGTATATGCTCGTGCTGCAATTACCCGTCAGGATTATACTACTGCCAAAACGATGGATGCTAATGCTCGAGCAGATTATCCACTAATGACAAATACCATGTATAGGGCCGGTTTCTATGAACCAAATCAGGAGTGGATATGGAGTTGCTGGGGTTCTTCAGAGGAGACTCTTTATTTTTACTCTTATTTTGCATATATAGCCTACAACTCAAGTGCAAGTGCAGTTAGAACCTATCCTAAGTGTATCAGCAAGGAGTTGTATGATAAGATTCCGTCTACAGATATTCGTAAGAGTCTATTTCTTGACCCTACAGGGTATTCATATAATACATCAACAGGTGTTGCAAGTTCTGCATTAAAGACCAGAGCATTTCAACTTTTTCCAAATCTTTATTCAACAGCAACAGTGTACGCATATATGCAATTTAAGATTGCTTGTGCCGATCTTCCTGGAGTTGGCCATCTGAATAATTTCCGTTCTGCCGAGATGTATCTTATAGAAGCTGAGGCAGAATACTTCCTAAACAATCCTACAGGAGCGCAAAACCTTCTGATTGCTTTAAATAAAACAAGTGGACGAGATCCTTCTTATACATGTACAAAGACAGGGCAGGAACTTCTGGATGAAATTAAGCTCTATCGTGCTATTGAGCTTTGGGGTGAAGGTTTTGACTGGTTTGACCTAAAACGTTGGGGTGACAGTGTTCAGCGTAAGGGTTTTGCTGCAGGGGGTAATTTTGTTTCAACCCTCGATGTTACTATACTGCCTAATGAAGCCAATAAATGGACATGGATGATTCCACAAAGAGAGACAGATTACAACAAGGCAATTAATTAATAACTTATTACCAATAAAAATCCAAGGCCGGCTAACAGATTTTAGCCGGCCTTTCATTTACCAATTATTTAGAACACATACCTAAACATAAGCTTGAGAATCAAAGCATTCTCAAGCCTGTTATTAGTTACATCCGCTGCAGCCGGAGCATCCACCTTCGCCGCATGATGTACCTATCTCGCCCATCAAACCATGTAATAATTCGCTTTCAGTCGCTTCCCGAATTCCAACAATATTTCCCCTGAAATGTAAATCAGCACCAGCGAAGGGATGATTAAAATTCATTATTACTACGTCTTCTCTAATTTCATCTATTGAACCTTGAAGACGGTTTCCATCGGAATCCTGCATAGGAAGAATATTTCCTACTGTTAACAGTCCTTCTTCGATTTCTCCATTAATTTTAAAAATATCTTTTGGAAGTTCAATTATGGCATCAGGGTTTTCTTCTCCATAACCTTCAGAAGCTGTCAGAGTAAAATCAAATGAATCTCCTATACTCATGTTTGATACATTTTCTTCGAATTTAGGGAGAAGGTATCCGGTACCAAAAATAAACTCAAGTGGTTTGTCTGATGTTACCGTTTCCACAATGTCGCCGTCAACCTCAAGGGTATATGAAAGCGATACAACCTTATTTGTCTCAATTTTCATCTGTAATTAAAATTATTTTTAAACTTCTGTTTAACTGCAAAAATTATGCTACAAAAAATTATTAAAATCCGTTAAAATCGACATCTTCGAACAGTAATGATGGAATAAGCCACCTGTTTGATGTTCTTGGATCGTTCCCTATCTCAACTATCGAATTCCAGAGAGAAATAATGTTCCCTGTAATATTCATCTCAGAAACAGGAAAAAGACATTCTCCGTTTTCAAAGTAAAATCCTTCAATTCCAAATGAAAAGTCTCCAGTAGAACTGTTAGAATTTCCACCATTAAATCCGGTTACAAGCACTCCGTTCAAAGATTTGTTAAGCAAAAAATCGAGATCTTTAATAATTTTACAGTTATTTTCTCCGGCAACATAACATTCAGGCACTGAAGGTGAATCAACTGTGACTGGTAACCCTGTTTTTTTTGAATAGTAGCTGTTTACAAAGTATGTGTTTATAGTTCCGCAATCAATAATTTTCATGGGTTGGGTTGCAACTCCTTCTGAATCGAAGTATCGTGCTCCAAAAGACTCAGGCAGATGAGCATCGTCATAGATTTCAAGTAAAGGAGAAAAGACTTTCTTTCCAAGTTTGTTCTGTAAGAAAGAGTTATTTTGCTGGATATTTGCACCATTGATAGCACTGATGATCGGAGCTATCAACCTGCTTGAGACAGTATTTTCGACAATCATGTTATATCTGCCGCTTTTTAATTTCTTAGGACCTATCTTTTTTAAGGCTCTTTCGAGAGCTCTTTCTCCACAGCCTCGGTAGTAAAGTTTGTTAAAAAACAGGGAGCTTTCATACCACCATCCTTCCGGTCTGGCATCTTCTCTGCCTTTTACAGAGCAATCTGTACTTATTGCAAAATTTGTCTGTTCAGTTTCTCCCATGAAACCCTGAGAATCTATGATAAGGTTATAGTCTTCATAATCTGAGAATTCGCTTGTTACATTTAAGATTCTTTCATCTTTACCGAGAATTTCATAATTGCATTCTTTAGCTATATTAATTTTTTGTTCAGTGCTAATATTGGAATATAATTTATCATATTGTCTCAAATCTTTTCCTCCTCCTCTATAGTACAAATTCTTGTCAGGAAGTCCTCTATCTTTGTCCTCTGTTATTAGTTTAGTGATTTCTACTCCTTTAGAAATAAAATCGAGAAGGTCTTTCCTGTCCATTTTATTAGTGGAAAAGGTACCGTATTTTCCATCAACATAAAGTTGAAGAAAAAGAGACGAGCTTGTGGCTTGTTGAAGTCTGTCGAGTTGATCGTTCCTAAAAGTAAAAGTATTTTGACGTGATTCGTTTAAAGTAATTCTGGCATCATTACATCCTTTTTCTAAAGCAGTTTCCAATGCAAATTGGGCTGTTGAAATATTATGATTTTTCATTGCTGTACTCCTCCTATTATCAATTTGCTTATCAGTACAGAAGGCATTCCGCATGAAACAGGGCAATACTGTTCTTTACCGCATATCCATGCTCCATTGTCGATAATTGAATTATCGGCAACTGCTACAATATCTGCCAAAGCCATTGGTCCATTCCCAATAATATTTATATCCTTTATTGGCTTTGTGAGTCTTCCGTTTTCGATAAGATTACCTGACTTAACATAAAATGTAAAGTCTCCGGCTCCTATTTGAACCTGTCCGTTGGAAAAAGTATCTACGTAGATGCCTTTTTTTACTGAAGCGATTATATCTGATTCTTTACTTTTGCCATTTAACATATAAGTTGCTCTCATCCTCGGAATAGGCATAAAACGGAATGATTCTCTTCTGCCATTGCCTGTGGGAGCGGTATTATAGAATTTGGCACTTATTCGGTCATGAAGGTATGAGGTTAAGTATCCCTGTGTTACCATATAGGTTTTTTGTCCGGAGACACCTTCGTCATCAAAATTGACAGCTCCTCTGTTTGAAGTAATTGTTCCATCATCGACGACAGATATCTCTTCTGAACAAATTTTTTTCCCAAATTTTTCTGAAAATATTGATATGTTTTGTCGGTTAAAATCTGCTTCGAAAGAGTGTCCTATGGCCTCGTGGAGAAGGATGCCGGAGCCTCCGGCACCCATTACTACCGGCATTTCACCTCCTTGGGGTATCTCTGCATCAAAAAGAATGGAGGTTTTCTCAACCACTTCTTTTGCAATTTCATCGATGAGCTGATGAGTGAGAAATTCAGCTCCCATTCTGAAACTTCTTGAAGAACTTCCATTTTCTATCCTTGATCCCTGCTGCATTATTACTGTTACTGAAAGGGTTGCCATGGGTCTTTCATCTGTAAAGAGTATCCCTTCGGAGTTGTAAAAAAGTATCTCTGTAAGCGATATCGTCAGTTTGCCTAATACTTTATTAACTCTGCTGTCCAGAGAAAATATTTTGTCGTTCAACTCTTTTATATATATACTTCTCGAGGTTATGGAACTTTCTTCCCAAGGTACCATTATAGGATAGTGGTTTTTGTTTTCGAGAGGGGTAACATTAATGGCCGGTTCAGACTTTTTACACTCTTTTGCTATAATAGAGGCACTTTTTGCAGCATTGACCATCTCCTTCATTGAAGTTATTTCTGTGTAGGCATATCCAGTCCTGTCACCAGCAAGGACTCTTATCCCCATTCCATAGTCGATATGAGAACCGGCTCCATTGACTTCACCGTCTCTCAATATGAGTTCGTCTACTAATGTATGTTCAAAAAAAAGGTCTGAGTAATCTCCGCCTTCGGCAAGTGAAATTGTTATTAATTCTTTAAGTTTATCTTCTGTGACTCCAAAAAGTTGCAATAAGCTATGAATCATGAAAAATTTATTTTTCGCAAAGTAACCCAAAAATTAATTATATCACAAATTATAAATTTGGCAATTTTTCTAATATAAACTATATTTGTCGAATTAAAATTACCAGTCTAAAGTGTTGATAATAAACGGAGACATCTCTCTTGATGATGTAAAATCTATAGTAGTTGATAAAGAGAAAATAGGGATTGATGACTCTATTTGCGGTAATATTGACAATTGTTTCAATTTTCTGCAATCTTTTCGTAAAAATAAAATAATTTATGGTATAACAACGGGTTTTGGCCCGATGGCTCAGTACAGAGTTAATGACGAATATCTATACCAGCTTCAGTATAACATTATAAGAAGTCACTCAACAGGTGCCGGAGACAAACTTCCTGACATCTATGTCAGAGCTGCTCTGTTGTCAAGATTGAACGCTTTTTTAAGGGGATATTCAGGTGTGCACAGAGAGTTGATAGATCTCATGGTTGATTTTTTAAATCTTGAAATATATCCTGTTATTCCGGCTCATGGTGGAGTAGGGGCAAGTGGCGATCTTGTTCAGATGGCACATCTTGCTTTGGCACTTATTGGAGAGGGGAAAGTCAGCCATAAAGGAGATATTCGAGATGCGGCGGAGGTTTTAAAAGTATATAATTTAAAACCTCTGACTATGCATATAAGAGAGGGGCTTGCTTTGGCAAACGGAACGAGCATGATGACAGGGATTGGGCTTGTAAATCTTTATTATTCGAAAAAATTACTTAAATGGTCGATTCTCTCTTCACTGATGATGAATGAAATTACAGGTTCATATGATGATTTTGCTTCGGAGAGGCTTAACGGAGCAAAACCTCATTATGGTCAGCAGTATATTGCTCAAGAATTAAGAAGGTTGATGACTACTTCTAAGCGGTTGAAAAAAAGAGAATCGGAACTTTATTCAGGTGAAAATAATGCTCTTATGTTTGATGAGAAGGTTCAGAGTTTTTATTCAATAAGATGTATTCCCCAAATACTTGGTCCTGTATCAGATGAGATTGATAATGCTGAAAAAGTACTTATTAATGAATTAAACAGTGCAAATGACAATCCTATAGTTGATTTTAGAGCCGGAAATATATTTCATGGTGGAAATTTTCATGGTGATTATGTGAGCTTTGAGATGGATAAGTTGAAAATTGCGATTACCAAACTTACAATGCTTGCTGAGAGACAGTTGAATTATCTGTATCATGACAAAATTAATGGAATTTTACCTCCTTTTGTCAATTTGGGAGTTTTAGGACTTAACTACGGGATGCAGGCAGCTCAGTTTACTGCTACTTCGACTACTGCTGAGTGTCAAACTCTCTCAAACTCTATGTACGTACATAGTATTCCTAATAATAATGACAATCAGGATATTGTAAGCATGGGGACTAACTCTGCACTTATTGCATCAAAAATTATTTCGAATTCTTTTGAGGTGCTCTCCATTCTTTTTATTTCAATACTGCAGGCTGTGGATTATTTGAAGATTCAGCAAGATCTTTCTCAAAACAGCAGATCTGTATATAATGAAATGAGAAATCTTTGTCCTATATTTGTAGAAGATACTCCCAAGTATGAAGAGATAGCATCTATTGTTAACTACCTTAAGGATAACTGATATGAAATATGCTTTGGTGACAGGTGGAGGAAGGGGAATAGGACGTGAGACTTGTGTGAAATTGTCGGAGATGGGTTATTTTGTTATAATCAATTATAATAACAGTGAACAGGCTGCTTTGGAAGTGAAAGAGAATATTGTTTCTAAAGGAGGGAAAGCCTCTATAATGAAATTTGATGTTTCTGACAATTTAGAAG
>DOVA01000132.1 GCA_003520315.1 Rikenellaceae bacterium
CTCTTCTTCCTGATTCAAAATGCATAAAATTATAAATATATTTTTCTTACTAAACTAAATTAATATGCAACTGCTGTTTTTTACTATAGTTCTTGTGGCTCTCTGTGTCTTCCTTCTCTCCTTTAACATTATCTTCAGGAAAAACGGGAAATTTCCGGACAGTGAGATTGGACATAATAAGGAAATGAAGAAACTCGGAATAAAATGTGCGAAAGCTGAAGAAAAAGAGCTATGGGGAGTCAACGGAACCATGCGGAAGGAGTGTCCTTCTGATACTTGCTCAAACTGCAGGGGGTGCAATTGATGGGAATCATTGCAATAGTTGGACGGCCAAATGTTGGCAAATCTACACTTTTCAACAGGTTTGTTGGGAGGAGGCAGGCAATTGTAGATGAAATTTCGGGCGTTACAAGAGACCGCCATTATGGAAGTTGTGAATGGTGTGGAAAAGAATTTTCAGTCATTGATACAGGTGGCTACACAATTAACTCCGAGGATCTTTTTGAGGAGGAAATTAGAAAGCAGGTGCTCTTAGCTATTGATGAAGCAGATGTTATTTTATTCATTTGCGAAGTTGAAACAGGCATAACTGATTATGACTCTCAAATAGCCAATATGTTGAGAAGATGCGGAAAGCCTGTGGTCTTAGCTGTAAATAAAGTCGATACTGGTGACAGATTTTTTGATGTTCATCAGTTCTACAAACTTGGTCTGGGTGACCCATTTGCTATTTCGTCTGCGAGCGGAAGTGGAACCGGAGATCTTCTTGACAGAATTACGGATTTACTTCCCGCTAACAACAAAGGTGAAGATAAAAATGACTTACCCCGTTTCACTATTGTCGGAAAGCCAAATGTTGGCAAGTCATCTCTGGCCAATGCGTTGATAGGAGAAGACAGAAACATTGTCACTCCTGTTGCAGGCACTACTCGTGACTCCATATCAACCTACTACAATCAATTTGGCCATGAATTTATGTTGATCGATACTGCCGGGCTCAGAAAACGTAATAAAGCCATGGAAGACATAGAATTCTACTCCGTTATGAGATCTATCCGTTCTATTGAGAATTCAGATGTCTGTATCATGATGGTAGAAGCCCAGAAAGGTATAGAGTCTCAAGACATGTCTATTTTCAACTTGATAGTAAAAAATAAAAAGGGATGTGTACTTGTTGTTAACAAATGGGATTTAGTTGAAAACAAGGATTCCAACACAATGAAGAGGATGCAAGAAGAAATTATGAGTAAAATTGCTCCTTTTAATGATATACCCATAATCTTTACCTCTATAATCAACAAGCAACGATTACTCAATGTTCTCGATGCAGCTTCCAAAGTTTATGAAAACAGATCTCGAAAGATTCAAACATCCAAACTCAATGAAGTAATGCTCGAAGAAATAGAAAATTATCCACCACCTTCTGTTAAGGGCAAATATATTAAAATTAAGTACATTACTCAGTTGCCTACTCCAAGCCCTTCATTTGCATTTTTCTGCAATTTGCCTCAATATGTTAGAGAAGATTACAGAAGGTTTCTTGAAAATAAGTTAAGGAAGCATTTTGAATTTACCGGAGTCCCTATACAGATATACTTTCGTCAGAAATAGGCAGTTTTACAGAAAACTTTGCACCTCCCAACAACTCAGACCTCATATAAGAAATCTTTCCATTGCTCTGTTCAATGATACTCCTGCATATTGCAAGTCCGAGACCGGTACCTCCTGTCTTTGTTGTGAAATTTGGCTTGAAAAGTCTGTTTGTAAGATTTTCTGGCACGCCTGCTCCACTATCCTCAACATTAATTTGGTAATAATTTTCCTCCATGGTAAGAGAAACATATATCTTTCCGCTTTCCTGATTTGGGATTGCCTGAACTGCATTTGACAGAAGGTTTACCAAAACTCTGGTAAGTTGAGTTTTCCTTGTATTAATTTCTGCTACTGCTATCTCTGAGTTAAATTTAAGTTGAATGTCATCTCTTGTATTGAAAAGAAACATTTGCTCCCTGATAAGAGTATTTAACTCAACCATGCTTAATTCTTCTGAATAAAATCTTGAGTAACTTGAAAATTCTTCGGCTGTTTCTGACAAAATATCAATCTGCTCGATCAAAGTATTGGCTAAGGCATCGAATTTATCAGGCCAATCCGGCACTCCCTGCCTCTTCATTCTGACCAGATGTTGTATACTTAATCTCATTGGTGTCAAAGGGTTTTTAATCTCATGAGCAATTTGCCTGGCCATCTCTCGCCACGCTTGCTCCCTTTCACTTTCGGTCAGCCTCTTTGTGCTTTCCTCCAAATCATCTACCATTTTGTTATAGGCAGAAACAAGTATGCCCAGTTCGTCATTATTTTGATAATCAATGTGTTCTGGTCGCTCCGAAATATCAAGAAGCTCCATCTTTTTACCAATTTCGGCCAGCGGCTTTGAAATTGAATTAGAGAGAGCTATTCCTCCAAAGACTGCAGCCAAAAGAAGTAAAATGTAAATATTTATTATTGTAGCAATTATATTGGAGGCATTGCTTCTCATATTGGCCCACTGTGAAAAGTATGGAATGTTGACAATTGCTATCAGTGCTCCATCCTGATTATAAAGTGGAGCATAAAGAGAGTTATATTCTACTCCTGCTATTTTTTCCTTATGTACAAATTCTTTTTTGTTATTTTTTACTATTTCGATGTATGCCCTGTCATCCATCCTCTTCCCCAAAATAGACCGATCAAAAATTTCAGGCTGAGTAGTGCGGATTAGAAAACCGGCAGAACTATATAGGTTGATGTCTATTCCGGCTGTGCTTGAAAGCCTGTTCATTGCCTGCTGCAATTGAATATTATTAAATCGAGAGTCATTGTATCTGCTAACATATTGACTGAAAAGAGAAAGAGTTGATTGTACTGAAGACATTTTTTCTTCTAACTGTATTTTAGTATTCTCATTAAAATAATTTATTGAAAACCAGACACTGCCAGTTCCCATAAAAAGCAGGGCAAATACCAGGGATGACAACAGCAGCATTGAAATTTTCCACCTGAACGTATTTTTTGGCAATTTTTTTAAAACATTCCTTTCTCTCCGTCTGTGAACAAGTCCGAATATTATCAAAAAGTAAAAAAGAACTATATATGATAGTGACACAAAATAAGGAAATATGCCACGTTCCTTCCGGCTTAAAACAATAACAGTTTCAGGAGTAACTCTGCTAACAAAATGAAGATACCCGTCACTTCTAACATTATAATATCCCTCGTTGTCATATTTTTTAGAAACTATTGGATAGCTATAGTCTCCACTTGACACAACAAGTCTTCCATTGACATATTTACCATATGAATAGAGATATGGCAACGAAAAATTATCTATCTGCGAGTGGCTTAAAAGTTCCGAAGGGTAACCAATTGTCTCCTTGATAAATTTGGAATTCAGTTCAATAAAGAGCCTTACTAAACCACTTTCTCCTATTGCCGGATACTCAAATATTCCCAAATATCTTACTCTTCCCTTATAGTTGTTCATAAAGAAAAACTGAGAACTTTCATAAAGTGGAGAACCATACCTTGTCACTTCATTTTGAAAAAAACTGTTACATAATACCGGTGGTGCATCAGGATCAATTTGCAATGTAGTATACTCTCTGCATATTCTGATTTCCATGTCATACCTTTGAAGTATGTTCCAAAAATAATTCTCAGAAAGTTGACTGTGCACTAGATCTTCACCGCCAAAGGCATTGACAAGCAGTCTAAGTTTTGAATCAGAAATGATTTGTTTCTCAATGGTTTTCAACTGCAGTTCAAGATTAAGATCTCTTTCGGTTGACAATTTATTTGACCACACCCTGTTTCTGTTATCTTCCTTCTTAAGTCCGTAAAAACTTACTACAAAAAAGGTATAGAAAGAAATACAAATGATGTATATAATCAGATGACGGGTTTTAAGAAAAGATATTTTTCTTGTTTTTTTAGAAAGTGGTCTTAGGAGTTGAAGAGAAAACAACAAAGCGACAAAGAGCAGTGCATAAGAAAGATATACAAGCAAAGAGTAAAAAGTTATCTCGTCTACTCTGTACAGTTCAAGAACTACATTTGAATTGAGTATGACTGACCTTAAACTTATGTGAATATATGGAAGTAATAAAAGCGGAATTAGTATGAATAAAGCCGTAAACAATCTCTTTTTAAGGCCTTTTGATTTTTTTACAATCAAGGCAAGAGTTTTCCTCATGAGAAAAAGAGCTGTAATAATAAGAGTAATCAAAAGATTTACTATTAAAAGATCTGCCAATGAACTGAACAGCTCAAAATCAGCATAGAGAGTTGGAGAAAATAGCGGAAGGTCACTTTGCATCTTATTGGAAAGATACATGGCAAAGACTCCTACAGTTATCAGTCCGCCTATGAGCAAGAAAAAATCTCTGATTTTTTTTGTTTTCTTAAGTTGTGCAAAAAGCGACAAAACCACAAAAATAAGTGCAGTGAGCCTTAATACTGAACCTGATCTTTCTCCGCTTTGAGGGAGATCCTTTAAAACAGAAAATAACACACCCCCGTCTTTCCCATGAATAACATAAGATTCATCGAAAGTGACAGGAACTATTGAAAGCCTCTTATTGGATAAAATATTGGGATTAATCTGATTTCTAAGAAGTGAATTCTCTGTAGGATAGTCTGTCTGGATAAGCAATGCTGTGACAATTAGCATTTTACCACTGATATACATTTTAACGATGTACCACCCTGTACCAAGACTGAGATATTGCTCCTCTTCAGGATTGCCATTTGCCAAGGCGGAATAAAAAGCATATGCTAGAGGGGTATTGCTTACATTTTCAACTCCTACATGCTGTAATCTGTAGCCATAAGGAAAATAGAAAACCTCTTCATTGGCAATAGGCAGCCTGTTTACCCAAGACTGGAGTGTATCGTCCAAATAGCGATAAATAACCATGTCTTCGGGAAAATCCTCAAATGAAATAAATTGAGAATCAGGTATTTCATGCGCCTGCCTTGCATAATTCTCCAAGATTTGCTGTCGCTTGTGAATCTTCTCCTGAAGATTCGTTACAGCACGATCCATGGAATTAATCGATGAAAATCTAATAAAAGAGGCAAGAGTAAGTACAAGAACAGCAATCCAATATATTGCAATTCTCTCGTTCGACAATTTTCTTAACCACTCTTTCATTGCTTGTGATGATACTGTTCTCCCCTGATTATTGTGAAAGCTCTATATAACTGTTCCAAAAAAATCACTCTTACCATCTGATGTGTAAAAGTTAACTTTGAAAGTGAAAGTAAACTGTCTGCCCTGTTATACACCAATTCGGAAAATCCATAGGGCCCACCTATTGCAAACACAAGATTTCTAGTACCTGACAGAAGCTGTTTATCAATGTAATTGGCAAATTCCTCAGATGAATAGACTTCTCCTTTCTCATCAAGCAAAACAAGCTTGTCTGACGGCTTGATATGCTTTAAAAGTAATTCACTTTCTTTCTCCTTCATCTGTCTGATGGATAAACCTGCAACATTCCTGATTTCTGGTACTTCCACTCTTCTGTAATCAACATAATGGCTCAATCTCTCCTCATAGATCTCTATAGCCTCCCTGAGCCATGAGGCATCACTCTTACCGATTAGAAGCAACACAATCTTCATTAGGACAAATGTAAAACTTTATTTTCAAAATATATACCAGAACAGTGGCTTGATTTTTGCTTAAGTTTAGAGTGTCGTATATAAAATGATTATGAATATTTTTTTATTTGCCATAATCTCTTCATTCTTCACATTCTCTTCTCCTGCAACTCAATATGGATCTGAGCAGGATGTTTTTGTACCTATTGCAAAATATATCCAGTCAGGAGATGCAGAAAAGTTGTCAGCTTGGTTTGCCCCTAATCTTGAAGTTGACATACTTGGTACAGTCAATGTTTGCAGCAAGACTCAGGCGAAGCAAATTATTAAGGAATTTTTTGCTAATAACTCTCCAAAGAGTTTTGTAATAGAACACAGGAGTGGTAAAGCTCCGTTAAAATATGCCATTGGAACTCTCAGCGCCGGTGGAAGTAAGTTTCGCGTGACACTTTTTGTGAAAACGCAGGAAGATGGCAATTTTATACAACAGATAAGAATTGAAATGGAGTAGTAATCAAACTATCAGTCCTACTTAAATACTGGACGTGCATAGTTGATCACATCCTCTTTTGTTATTACATTATTACTCAGTATCAAAAGTCTCTCTGTGACATTTCTAAGTTCACGAACATTTCCTGTCCACTTGTATTTTTTAAGTTCCTCAAGTGCATCATCATCTATTTTCCTCGGAGGCATGCCACTTTCCTCACAAATCTGATCAATAAAGTAACGAGTTAAAATTGGAATGTCTTCAACCCTCTCACATAAAGGAGGCACGTGAATTATTATGACGCTGATTCTATGATAAAGATCCTCTCTGAAGGTTCCCTTACGTATCTCTTCCTGCAAATCTTTGTTAGTAGCAGCTATTACTCTCACCTTAACATTAATGTCCTTATCGCTCCCCACTCTGCTCAATTTATTTTCCTGCAATACTCTCAATACTTTAGCCTGTGCAGCAAGACTCATGTCTCCAATCTCATCCAAAAAAAGTGTTCCTCCATCAGCCTGTTCAAATTTACCCTTATGTTGCTTGATTGCAGATGTGAATGCTCCTTTTTCATGACCAAAAAGTTCACTTTCGATCAACTCTCCGGGAATGGCAGCACAGTTGACTTCCACAAATGGCATATTGTTTCGTCCACTCTTTTCGTGCAGCCATCTGGCAACAAGCTCCTTACCGGTACCATTGGAGCCGGTTATAAGAACACGAGCCTCCGTAGGAGCAACTCTGTCAATCATATTCTTGATTTTGGTTATTGCTGGTGAAACCCCTACAATTTCCTGTATCTTGGCAACTCTTTTTTTAAGATTTTTTGTCTCTCTTACCAGATCGCTTTTTTCGGTTGCATTTTTAAGTGTAATAAGTATTCTGTTGAGATCAAGAGGTTTTTGAATGAAATCAAAGGCTCCTTTTTTTATACACTCCACAGCTGTATCTATCGAACCGTGCCCGGAAATCATTATTACAGGAGATTCTACTCCTGCTTCAAATGCCTTGTCCAAAAATTCAAGACCGTCCATGTTTGGCATCTTAATATCCGAGAAAATGGCATCAAAATTTGTTGAAATTGCAGCATTTAGTCCTTCTAAACCATCATTTGCGAGTATTATTTCATGACCTTCGAATTCAAGAATTTCCTTAAGTGTGTTTCTTATACTCTTCTCGTCATCAATAATCAATATTTTCATTCTTTCTAAAATTTATATTACAATTGAGCTGCCATCTCAGCCATAAAACCCTCCTTAAGAGAGTAAGAGGATTGATATAATTTGCTTATTCGGCATTTTTCAATTACCAGCTGTATAAAAATACTCCCTAGTACCATATAATCAACCCTTACAGGCGACATTCCCGGCATTCTTAACCTTTCGCCTCTATTTGACACTAAAAGTTTATGATGCAAAACTCTAAGTCTTTTAATGTCTAACTCATGTACAGGAAGTGTCCCATTATCATTAGTATATAAAAGCTCCCTAAGAGTGTCAAATGAACCTGAAGAACCTATCATAAGTCTTGGAGAATATTGTCTGCACGCTTCAAAAAGTGGTTCGAGTTCTTGCTCAAGATAAAGATTAATCATTTTAACCTCTTCTTCTTTTATTGGATCACTTGGTTCAAATTTCTCCTTTAATCTCAATATCCCAAGATTAAAACTTCTTTTCCACAATATTTTTTCTTTATCTGCTATAATTAATTCATTACTTCCTCCACCCACATCACACATAAGCACATTTTCATCCCATACAAAAAAAGATTCGCGAATGCCTTTATAAATGAGTTCTGCTTCTCTTTCGCCAGATATAATCTCAACTTCGAATCCAAAATTATCGCGAATAGTGTTTGCAAATTCTGAACCATTTACAGTATCTCTGAAGGCAGATGTAGCAAAAACTTTAATAAAACCGACATCACCTTCTTCATCAATAATTTCTCTTATTTTCCCCAAGGCATCTATGGATTTTGACATGGCCTCCCCACTAAGCCTCCCTTCATTAAAACCACCGGCTCCGATAAATGAAGGAATTTTGACTACTTTCAATATTTTATATGTTTTGCCACTAATTTCAGAGAGTAACAGATTGAATACGTTGGTTCCTAAATCAAGTATAGCAACTTTCATCTACTATTTTTTTACAAAGATAAAGCTTTTTTGTATGTTTGTTTTCTTAAGAAAGTTATGGATTCCCCGAAAATAATAATTGCAATTGACGGCCACTCATCTACAGGGAAGAGCACCTTCGCCAAGACAATAGCCAAAAAATTCGGGCTGCTTTATATCGACACAGGTGCGCTTTATCGCGGAATAACTCTCTTTGCAATACAAAACGGTCTTATAACATCTGACAATAAAGTAAAAGAGGCAGAACTTAAGTCGCTCCTGCCATCAGTAAGCATGGAATTCAGAGTTACAGGAAAAGATTGTGAAAGTGAACTGTATCTCAACGGTAAAATGGTTGAAAACGAGATAAGATCGCTTGATGTTTCATCTAAAGTTAGTTATATTGCAGCTCTCCCCTTTGTGCGGAATTTTGTAGATGAAATACTTAGAAAATATGGCAAAATACGTGGTGTGGTCATGGATGGAAGAGATATAGGCACTGTCGTATTCCCCGATGCTGAAATAAAGATTTTCATGACAGCTGATGCAGAGGTAAGGGCAAAAAGAAGATATGATGAAATGATTGCCAGGGGAGCAAACGCTGATTTCAACGAAATTTTAAAGAATATCATAGAAAGAGATTATATTGACGAACATAGAGAAACAGACCCTTTAAGAAAAGCCCCTGATGCTTTGCTGCTTGATAATAGTCATATGACTGTAGATGAGCAAATGGAATGGCTCTTAAGTAAAATTTCTCAAAAATGGAACTGACAGTAGAAATAGATGCCGGATCTGGTTGCTGCTATGGTGTTGTAAGAGCAATAGAAGAAGCGGAAAAATATCTTGAAAAAAACAGTAAACTCTACTCCCTCGGCTCAATCGTTCATAATAGCACCGAACTGGAACGTCTTAAAAAAAAAGGATTGATTGTCGTTTCACACGAAGAGATGTCAAAACTTAAGGACTCTGTCATTCTCATACGTGCCCATGGAGAACCCCCTTCCAGCTATGAAACTGCAAAAAAGAATAATCTTACTGTTGTAGACTGTACATGTCCCGTAGTGCTTCAATTACAAAAAAGGATAAAGGAACAGTTTGAAAAAGCACAAGCGATAAATGGCCAAATCATCATATTTGGCAAAAAAGGGCACGCAGAAGTAAACGGACTTGTAGGTCAGACTGATGGGAAAGCCATTGTCGTTGAGAGTATTTCTGATCTCGATTCAATCGATTATACACGGCCAATTACTATTTTTTCTCAAACCACCAAAGAGTTTGAAGAATATAGCAATATATGCAGTCAGATAAAAAAAAGAATTGAACAGAGAGGAGCAACTAAAGAAGACTTTAAATCTTTCAATACAATCTGCGGACAAGTATCCTCGAGACACCCTCATTTAAGAGAATTTTCAGCAAAACATTCCGTTATTATCTTTGTTTCAGGTAAGGAGAGTTCCAACGGAGCTATTCTTTTTAATTCATGCAAATCTGTAAATCCAAGATCATACAAAATTGAGAGTGTAGATGAAATAGACTTTTCATGGTTCCAGGAGGGCGATAGGATAGGAGTTTGTGGCGCTACATCTACCCCAAAATGGCTGTTGGAAGAGGTTGCTGGTTTTATAAGAGGAGATATGTTTGCTAAAGTTATTCTTCCATTGAGGTACAAAGCAGAAATAACATATATGGTTCCCACAGAATTACAAAAAGAAGTCTCCAAAGGCACATTAGTCAGAGTGAACTTGTCAAACAGAGAATATTATGCTGTTATAAGCGAATTATCACATTCTCACGGCACATTCAAGGGAGAGATTAAAAATATTCTGTCAATTATACCAAGTTTCAAAATCACTGAAAACGAATTCAAATTATGGGAATGGATTGCGAAATATTACCTCTGCACTTCTGGTGAAGTATTTAAGGCTGCATGTCCATCTTTCTCTATCGACAAAAAACCAAGAAAAAGAAATCGAGAAATAATATCCCGAGAAAAGGAAAATCTTCCTGAACTTTCAGATGCACAAGAGAGTGCTCTCAAGTCTGTCAAACAATCATTCGCTGACGGAAAAATTACTCTGCTCTATGGTGTAACCGGTTCTGGGAAAAGTGAGATATACATGCACCTTGCAATGGAAGAACTTAAAAAAGGTAATAATGTTTTATTTTTGGTGCCTGAAATAGCAATGAGTCGCCAATTGGGTACCAGGCTGGAACGTTTCTTTGGAAATTCGCTGCTTATATATCACTCCAAACAGAGCTTATCTGAAAGAGAGCGAGTCAGGAAACAGTTATATGACCATAAGTGTCCTTTTATTGTTCTTGGCACAAGATCATCTCTTTTCTTGCCATTCACTAATCTAAGCCTTATAATTGTTGACGAAGAACATGACTCGTCATACAAACAAAGCGATCCAGCGCCACGATACAGTGGAAGAGATACAGCTTTGATACTCGCCTCTCTGCACTCTGCAAATGCACTTCTCGGTTCCGCAACACCTTCTCTGGAAAGTTACTTTAACGCTATAAGCGGAAGATACAGCATGGTGGAACTTTCTGAAAGATACTATGGATCTGTTAATCCTGAAATAGAAATAATTGATGTTGTGAGAGAAAAAAAAATTGGCAGAATGAAAGGACCATTCTCCAAAAAAATGATCACAGCTATTAAAGACACACTTGAAGAAGGTAAACAGGTCATGGTATTCAGGAACAGAAGGTCATACTCACCAATGGTTCAATGCATGTACTGTGAAGATATTCCGATATGTCCGCACTGTCATGTTTCTCTCAGCTACCATAAAAGTAAGAATGAGTTGAGATGCCATTACTGCAATTATAACATTCGCTTTAATACTATTTGCACAAAGTGCGGTAAACCCGGTTTGCGAGATATAGGTGCCGGCACCGAAAAAGTAGAAGAAACGCTTAAGGAACTCTTCCCAAATGCAAAAGTCGAACGCTTTGATCTCGAAACAACAAGAAGTTCAACAAAAGAAATGTCTATTCTCAAAAACTTTTCTCAGGGCAAAACTGATATTTTGGTTGGTACTCAGATGTTAGGCAAAGGTTTTGATTTTGAAAATCTGTCATTAATTTGCATACTGAATTCCGAGGGAATGCTTGCAATACAGGATTTTAGAGCAGAAGAAAGAACTTTCCAGATGTTGACACAGTTAGCCGGAAGGGTTGGAAGAAGGGATTCGGCAGGCAAGGTTATAATACAAACATCACGTTCTGATCATCCGGTTTACAAACATCTTCTTAAGACCCAACAGAAAGAGGCAGGCATAATTATTGCTGAAGAAATGCTTCGTGAAAGAGAAGAATACGGATTCCCCCCATTTGTGAGGCTGATAAGAATTAATCTTAGATGCAAGAATAGAGAAAAATTGAAGAATGCAGCATCTTTAATTGCAATGAAAGCTCCAACTTGGGGAGCAAAAGAGTGGACAGGCCCATTTACACCTCCTGTCGAGATGATAATGAATAATTACCAACTGCAATTCTGGGTAAAACTGGCAAAAAACAATGCTTTGCACGAAATAAAGTCCTCCATAGCTTCCGATATTGATGCCGTTACTAAGGAAATGCATGGCACGGTAAAGATAATTATAGATGTTGATCCCTATTAATTTCTTTAGCTAAAAAAGATTTTTGTATTTTTGTCAGATTGATGACATATCAAATGATGAACGGATAAAAATATATGGGAAAGATTATTGCGATAGCAAATCAAAAGGGAGGAGTAGGAAAAACTACTACAGCAATTAATTTGTCTGCCTCACTTGCTGTTATGGAGAGAAAAGTGCTTCTTGTGGATGCAGATCCGCAAGCCAATTCCACATCCGGATTTAACTTTGACCCGGACTCCAACTCCAAAATGACCGTATATGAAGTAGTTATAGGAAAAGTGAATATTAAGGAGATACTTCTCGATACCGAAATTCCCGGTCTCAAACTTGCTCCTTCACATATAAACCTTGTAGGTGCAGAATTTGAGATGCTCAATATCCCTGACAGGGAGATGGTTCTTAAAAAATCTCTGGAAGAGATTAAAAACGACTTCGACTTCATTATTATCGATTGCTCTCCTTCTTTAGGTATTATAACAATTAACGCTCTTACTGCTGCAGATTCTGTTTTGATTCCTGTACAGTGTGAATATTTTGCACTTGAGGGATTGGGTAAGTTGCTCAATACCATCAAGCTTGTTCAGAACAGACTTAACAGATCTTTGCAGATAGAAGGATTTCTTCTGACAATGTTTGATGCAAGGCTTCGACATGCCAATTTGGTAGTAGACGAAGTTCGTAATCATTTTAACGAAATGGTGTTCAATACCGTTATCCAACGTAATGTTAAGCTTAGTGAGGCTCCGTCATTTGGTAAACCTGTAATATTACACGATGCAGTATCTTCCGGCACAAATAACTACCTCAATCTAGCAAAAGAGATTTTAAAAAAGAACGCACAACAATAGATGTCAGCCATGAAGAAACCCGCTTTAGGAAGAGGCCTTGGTGCTCTCATTTCAGACATAGACAATATGCCTTTCAATACAAGAGTTGAAATCCCTGAGAGTCAGGTCACCCCTGCGTCTATTATGGAAATATCCATGGATAAAATTATTGCAAATCCATATCAGCCAAGAAGCACATTCGACGAAGATTCTCTCGAGGAACTTGCAGATTCAATAAAGACACTGGGAGTCATCCAGCCTATTACTGTCAGAACCACTGATGATGACAAATATCAGATTATAAGTGGAGAAAGAAGATATAGGGCAGCTCTTCTGGCTGGATTAGAAACTATTCCTGCCTATATCCGCAAAGCTGATGACCAGGGAATGCTCGAAATGGCGATTGTAGAAAATATTCAAAGAGAAAATCTTGATGCCATTGAAATAGCACAGAGTTTTCAAAGACTTATTGAAGAATGCAATCTTACACAGGAAGATATGGCTAATCGAGTTGGGAAAAAAAGAGCAACTATAACAAACTATCTCAGACTTCTCCGGCTTCCTCCAGAGGTGCAGCTTGCCATAAGAGCAAAAGCCATCTCCATGGGACATGCAAAAGCCTTGCTTAGCATTGAGGATTCAAAAAAACAGATTAAATTGTGCAATCAGATTATCGAACACGATCTTTCAGTGCGGCAAATTGAAGATAAAATACGCAAGCTTGCTTCAGAGAACAAACAAAAGTCCGAACCACAAGACTCACATGATGATCCATCAGTAGATGAAGCATATATTCATCTGCTCGATATATTTGGCCGCCATCTTGACAATAACAGTTTCTTTATCAAGAGAGGCGAGAATGGAAAAGGTTCTGTCACAATACATTTTAATGGTGAAGAAGAACTGTTTAATTTTTTGAATCTACTCGAGCAAACAAATCTATAAAGCTCAATGAGTAGAAAGTTCCTCATATCAGTCATTGTCATGTTGATATCGTTTCCACTGAGTGCCCAAATTACAGGAAGGTTAAATACTGCAGGCCCTCCGGGTGCCAACTTATTTCAACAGCAAACCACCACTAAAAACGATTCTACAGAGTACGAAAATACCCCGAAGGTTCCTCGCTACCGTATCAAGCGATATTTCAAAAGTCTGGCTCACAAGGA
>DOVA01000035.1 GCA_003520315.1 Rikenellaceae bacterium
TACGCTGCATTTTCCTGATTACTTGCAGAAATAATTTCACCATTTGATAGTCTCAGTGCGGCACCAACACAAAATCCCGAATATGGGGCATATGAACGTTTTGTAGCCTCTTTAGCAGCATTTAACAATTCCCTGTCCTTTTCATCCAATTCTTCATCGGAATCATACTCAATATAAGGTATAGTAATACTTTTTTTATTCATTTGTTCTTATGGTAATTAGTACAAAATTAGTAATTTTGTAGAATTGAGCATTATTCACATATGTTATTTCAGAAGAAATATCTCTTTGCCGCATCATTGCTGATGATATTTAATAACCCACTCTTTTCGCAAAAAATTGAAAGAAAAGATTATGTGTTGAAATATAAAGATATTGCCATTAATCAGATGCTAACTTATGGCATACCTGCCAGCATAACTCTTGCACAGGCATGTCTCGAATCAGCAGACGGCAATTCCTCACTAGCTAAAGAGGCCAATAATCATTTTGGAATTAAATGTCACAACTGGGATGGAGAAACTTATCTTCATGATGATGATACTAAAAACGAATGTTTCAGAAAATATAAAACAGTAGAAGATTCTTACAAAGATCACTCAGAGTTTCTCAGATACAGAGAAAGATATCAATTTCTTTTTGATCTAGATCCAAAAGATTATAAAAGATGGGCTGAAGGGCTTCAAAAAGCAGGATATGCAACCAGTCCTGACTATGCACAAAGGCTCATCAAAATAATCGAAGATTTCAATCTTATGCAATATGATCTTGTGGCAGATTCTGTTCCGCCAAGTCCAAATGAGATTATTGCAGATAAGGAATATAAACCTGTTAAAACAAGTTCTCTCTATAAAATTTCTCTTACCAGAAAACTATTTAAGAAAAATGGTGTAGCTTATATAATTGGCAACCATTTGGATACATATGAAGATATCGCAAGGGAATACAATTTGTTTACCAAAGAACTTCTAAGGTTTAATGATCTCGACAGGTCCAGACCAATTGAAGATGGGACCATTATATATGTTGAGAAAAAGAGGACAAAAGGAGATACACTACTCGACAAACATATCGTAGATTCCGGAGAGACTCTGTATGACATATCACAGAAATATGCAATCCAACTAAAATCTCTATATAAGATTAACGGTCTGAAAGAGGGAGCTGAGGTTAGCGAAGGTCAGGAGATAAAACTTAGATAAACGTGAACTTCAAAAAAATCCATAAAATAATATTGGTAGTCCTGCTCACTGTCAGCTTTATTTTGGCTTCAGGAATTTATTTTACATTTTTCAGACCTAACGTCAAAGGCGAAATGACATATTTATACGTACCGCACAATTCCGAATACAAGCAAGTAATAGACAGTCTTGAGAAAAGTGGATGCATAAAATCAATAATGAGTTTCAAAATAGCCGCCAAAATTGAACATCTTGACAAAAAAATATCGCCCGGCAGATACAAGATAGAAAAAGGAATGAACAACCTATACATTATCAGAGCAATAGCAAATGGGTGGCAAACTCCTGTAAGGCTGACAATTTCAGGTAATATTCGCAATCTGGAAAAATTAGCATCTATTATATCAAAAAAAATCGAGAGCGACTCTTCAGAAATTATATCTGTTCTCAGGGATACCTGCCTTATTGACTCCCTTGGCTTTGATCCGACCACATTTCCCACAATGTTTTTACCTGACACCTATGAAGTATTTTGGACAGTAAGCCCAAAAGAACTACTTTTTAAGCTAAAAAGAGAATATGATAAATTTTGGAACGAAGAGAGAGTTGCAAAAGCTTCAAAAATTGGATTGACACCGGTAGAAGTAAGCATTCTCGCATCAATCGTATCAGAAGAGAGCAATATAAAGGATGAACAACCTGTAATCGCAGGTGTATATCTTAACAGACTTAAAAGAGGCATGAAGCTTCAGGCTGACCCTACCATAAAATTTATCCTGAACGACCCATCTATAAAAAGAATACTTAACAAACATCTGACAATTGACTCACCATATAACACCTATATTCACAAAGGTTTACCTCCAGGACCAATTGTTATTCCTCAAAAAAGCACAATAGATGCAGTTCTCAATTATAAACAACACGATTATTTTTATTTTTGTGCCGCACCGACACTAAACGGTTCACACAACTTTGCCAGAAACATTACAGAGCACAATAAAAATGCAAGAGCCTACCAGCGTGCTATAAGCCGGAAGAATTAATCAACTCAAGCGCTTTCTTAAAGGTTTCGTCACTTTCGGCATTAATCACTCTGTAATATGCACTGCTTCCAAATACCGTTCTTGCAGCGAGTGCTTTCATAATAACCACAATTTCATCTTTTGATGTTTCAAAACCTTTCTCATCGAGTGGTAATGATTTCTTTTCAGCAAAAGAGACCAAGTCTTTCAACATTTGATCATCTATTCTGAATTCTTTCTCAAACTGCGCAAATGTCTTGTATTTTGCTGACCATTCAACCCGGTTCTTGTCTCCAAGACCACTCATGAAATCATTCAGAATACCCTTTCTGATTAAATTGGAATAATAATCGGAATATTTTGAAGTATCAGCAGGAACAAATATGTCCGGCATAATACCGCCGCCACCATAGACTGTTCTTCCCTTGACAAGTGTCTTATATTTAAGAGAATCAGGAAAACTTATACTATCTCTGTTAAATAGCTCTCCACTCTTATATCTCTCAAGAAACGCCTTATAATAATTGTCAGCCTCACCGGCCTTATAAGGACTTTGAATTACTCTTCCGGAAGGTGTATGATACCTAGCCACAGTAAGCCTCAGCTGAGAGCCATCATTCAAAGGAAGCATCTGCTGCACAAGCCCTTTGCCAAAAGATCTTCTGCCCACTATTGTCCCTCTGTCCCAATCCTGGATGGCGCCTGCAACGATTTCACTTGCAGAAGCAGAATTTTCATCAATCATTACTACCAAAGGACCTTTTTTATAAAAACCTGTGCCAGTAGCTACCTCTACCCTCTTTGGAGATCTTAGTCCTTCTGTATATACAATTGTCTGGCCTCCATCAAGAAAAAAATTGGCAATTTCGAGCGCTGTACCCAAAAAACCTCCTGAATTACTTCTCAGATCAAGAATAATACCATTTATCTTATTAGC
>DOVA01000206.1 GCA_003520315.1 Rikenellaceae bacterium
TCCTGATCAATCTTTTCTGCATTTAACCAGTAATTGACAGCTTTACCACTAAGGTTCATGTAAGTAGATGGTTTAAGCAGCAAAAATCTTTTGCCCTTATATTTATATTCGGCTATATATCCATAACGACTGCTTATAAAAGCTATGTTGGATAATCTTGCCAGAGTATCCAACACATAAAATCCTGCATTGTGACGGGTATCAGCGTACTCGGAACCAATATTGCCCAAACCTGCAATCAGAAAGCTCATGGCTCACCGAATAAGAAATTTACTTTGCCTCAGGAGCAGCTGCTGTGCCTAATGCTGCACGAGTCATCTTCACTGAACAGATAATAGTACTTTTGGGAGTAATAATCTGAATGTTATCATATTTAAGATCTCCGGCTGTAATATTCTTTCCTATGCTGAGAGTTGAAATATCTATTGTAACTGAATCCGGTAAATCTTTGAGCAGGGCTGATATTCTGAGTCTTCTTGCAGAAACAGCAAGTTTACCGCCCTGACGCACTCCCTCAGAATTACCTGTAATAATAATAGGAACATTTATTGACACAGGCTTCTCATCTGAAACTAAAAGAAAGTCAACGTGCAAAGGCTCATCTGTTACAGGATGATACTGAATTGCATGAAGAATGGATTTATAGTTTTTGCCATCAATCTGGAGATCAACTATATAAGAATTGGGTGTATTGGTCAAAAGCAACAAATCCTTTGCAGTGACAGAAAAAAGCTGATTTTCTACTCCTTGTCCATAAAGAACACACGGGACCGAGCCGTTTCTTCTTAAGGTTTTGATTGCCTGTTTGTTGGATACTACTCTTGGAACCCCGTTAAGTTTAATTGTTTTCATGATAATTAATAAAAATGTGTTACTCAATCCGGAAATGGTCCGGACCCCATTGCACCAAAAAGTTTCCTTTTTAGAGGCGGCAAAGTTACAAAAAATATAACTCAATACAACAATTTATCATTTTACCATCTCTGTTGCAATGTTCCATTTGTACCCCTTATAATATGAATCCAGAAACGAAGAGCCATTGCTCTGAATATATGTACTGAGTCCTGAATAACTGTTAATTGTAAAATCAAGGAATGTTGGTGTGGTCAACTTTTTAATAACTACCTTGCTCAAAGCATCATTAAACTGCAAAAGCTCTTGTTGTGATGCTATCCTTGAAATGAAATCACCAATATCATAAAACCAGTGTTTGTTTAATCTGAAATATCTCTGTATACCCGTTACTTGAAGAGAATTTAATTTTTCTCTGTTTGTAGCAAAAATACTTTTGCAAACAGCAGCAAGTTCGTCAAATTTATCACTTCTGTAAAGTGCTATAGTAGCAGACTTGTAAACCCCATTTTGTGAATCGTAAAAATCGAAATAACGCTGACACACCTCTTCAAGATCTGCTTTTGACCTAAATAGTGGTTCCATAATAACATCATAAGGGAATCCAGTTGCAAGTACTTCTGCCGGAGAGGCTATAATATAGTCACACTTGTTTTTAATTTCGTAGGCTACTTCAACTCCTCCCATCAGACAACAGTCAAAAATAATAAACGAAAAGTGATAGGGTATTGAAGCAGCCATCTCTTTAATATCCATCTCAACTCCGGATTCAAATCCGAAACTTTTCACTATATCTGAATAGGGATCAGGCATAAAAACCCCAAACATTTCCGGATTGTCATAATAGTTCTGTGGCAACCAGCCTGTTCCGTGCGACCAGAGAATAAGCCCGTATTCCTTAGCCGGAAAAATAATTTTTATCTTTTTAAGTACCGAGTTTAATACCTGTGGTGTGGTTGAGTTTTGGTTGTCGTAATTAGCTACGATGTCCTGCTGCGGCACTCCGTTATCGTCTCTGTATATCCTCAGCAAAACAGGAGTATGGTCCATCAAATGAGAATACACGAGAAGAACATCATTACTATTTTCTTTTGGAAGATATCCTTTTAAAAGATTGCTGACATTGTCAGAAGCATAATTACTAAGATTGTTGTTAGCTGCAAGATAGACAAGAATTATCCTGTTATATCCTGATTCAGAGCCATCTTTGGAACATGATGTTATTACAACTGCAATAGTAATTAACAGTGCAGTTGCCACCACAAGTATTCTTTTCATCATCCTTGTTTTACTTCAAATGTAATTATTATATATCACAAAGAGCTATATTTGTGCAAATTTAGATTTATGAAAAGATATAAAATTATGCTTATTGCTTTAGTTTCCGGGCTCTCAACTTGCTCATGCAAACAGGCATCTGAAAAGAAAATTCAGGAGCCATTCAAATATTTGGTAGACGAATTTGCTGATATTAAAATAATCCGTTTTCAGATTCCAGGATGGGACTCACTGTCTCTTCAGCAGAAAGAGTATATATATCATTTGAGTGAAGCTGTCAAATGTGGAAGAGATATCTTCTGGGATCAGAATTCCAAATATGGACTTAAGGTGAGAAGAGTCATAGAATCCATACTTGATAATTATAAAGGAGATAAGGAATGTGGTGATTACAAAGAATTTACAGTATATGCAAAAAGGGTATTTTTTAGCAACGGGATTCATCATCACTATGCAGAGGAAAAAATTATTCCCGGATGTTCTAAGGAATATTTCGGAGAATTGATGTCACAGAGCGGTTTGGATTCATTGAAGCAAGAAATGCTTCCTGTCATTTTCGATCTATCTGTTGCCCCATATAGAAAAAACATATCTGGTAAAGGTGATCTGATTGCAGGAAGTGCAGTCAATTTTTATGAAGGTGTTACATACTCAGAGGCTGAGTCCTTTTATACAAAAATGGAAGTGCCTAATGATTCAAGGCCTGTATCATATGGACTTAATTCCAGACTTGTCAAGAAGAACGGGATTTTGATGGAAGAGACCTATAAAGTCGGAGGTCTCTATGGAGATGCGATCGAAAAAATAGTCTATCACCTTGACAAGGCAGCAAAAGTGGCAGAAAACGATATACAGAAACAATATATTAAGCTTCCCTGTGACTATTATAGAAGCGGAGATCTTAAAAAATGGGATGAATATAATATTGCATGGGTTAAAGATACAATCTCTCATGTAGATTTTATTAATGGTTTCATTGAAACTTATAATGACCCTCTTGGGCTTAAGGGCACTTGGGAAGGAATGG
>DOVA01000016.1 GCA_003520315.1 Rikenellaceae bacterium
GATATTATTGCTTTATCAATATTAGGAACATTGTTTTTTAGATAGAGTATCTTCTTGCCATATTCTTCAGGAGTACAGTAGCCTGTTGTGTCAGGAATATTAACTACTGTTGCACCGGCTTTTATAACTGCCTCAACTACTCTTGCAAGGTAATCATTGTCTGTTCTTCCTGCATCTTCAGCATAAAATTCAACGTCATCAGTAAATTTTCTTGCATAATTAACACAATGTACTGCTCTTTCAAGTATCTCGTCCCGATTTGATTTAAACTTATAAAGGATATGTGGATCAGAAGTTCCGATCCCTGTATGAATTCTCTTTCGTTTTGCAAAATGAAGTGAATCAGCAGCAACCTCGATATCTTTGTCAACAGCTCTCGTAAGTGCACAAATTACCGATTCGGTTACGACTTTTGATATCTCAACAACTGACGTAAAATCTCCTGGACTTGAGATTGGAAAACCGCATTCAATAATGTCTACCTTTAGAAGTTCCAGAGCTTTCGCAAGTTCTATCTTTTCAATTGTGTTAAGCTGGCAACCAGGGACTTGCTCTCCATCCCTCAAAGTTGTGTCAAATACATAAAGTTTCTCTTTCATGACTGCATAAAAATTAAAAGCCACCTCATATTGAGGTGGCTGGTTCATATATCGTTCAAGTTATCTTTCTGAAATACATCAACTCTCCACCTCATTACCAAAGCATAGGCTGAGAATTAGAGAATAATGAATATGTAAAAAATTAAAGGCGTACATAATGGCTGCGAATATAGAAAAATTATTAATATGTAAATGGAATTATCTTATTTTTGCATAAATTATAAAAATAATTACAAATTATGACATACAAATATCTAAATATATCCATTGACAATCAGATATATACCCTCACAATCAGTAATCCTTCTCAACTTAATGCACTAAATTCTTATATTTTAAAAGAACTTGATGATACAATAGACAATCTTTCTAAAAACGAAGATATAAGGGTATTGATTATTACTGGCGAAGGAAAATCATTCGTCTCAGGAGCCGATATTTCAGAAATGGTCTCAATGGACGGAATTGAAGCAGCTGAATTTGGATATTTTGGTTCAATGGTTTTTAGAAAAATAGAATTGCTTCCTGTTCCCGTAATAGCTGCCGTCAATGGATTTGCACTTGGAGGAGGATGTGAGTTGGCCATGGCATGTGACATAAGAATTGCGTCTGAAAATGCAAAGTTTGGACAGCCTGAAGTTGGACTTGGTATTACTCCGGGCTTTTCTGGAAATTTCAGGATGACCCGTATTGTCGGAATAGCCAAGGCAAAAGAGTTAATATTCACAGGAAAAATTATTGATTCTACTGAGGCTTTATCCATAGGTCTTGTAAATAGTGTTGTTCCACAGGAGACTCTTATGGAAAATGCAATTAAATTAGCCAATGATATTGCAAAAAATGCCCCTATTGCAGTCCGTAATGCAAAAAATCTAATTAATATTTCAGTTGATCTCACAGTTGATGAGGCCATAAAAAATGAAATACAGTATTTTGCTGCGTGTTTTGGTACAGAAGATCAAAAAGAGGGCATGAAGGCCTTTTTAAACAAAACTAAAGTTAAATTTAATAATCGATAATTTAATTATAATTAACTATGAAAATTTGCGTTATAGGAAGTGGAACAATGGGAAGCGGAATAGTTCAAGCTTTTTCTCAATCTGGCTTCAATGTCATAATGAAAGGGCTGAATGATGCCGAACTTCAATCAGGCTTCAAAAACATTAATAGCAATCTCTCAAGACTTGCAGAAAAAGGTAAAATTGATAAAAGTGAAGTTGAATCAATTATTTCAAGAATAGTCGGCACTACATCTTATGATATTTGCAAGGATGCAGATTTAATAGTAGAAGCCGTTTTTGAGACAATGGAGGTCAAAAATGAAATTTTTAAAACATTGGATGAAATTTGTGATCCTAAAACTGTTCTTGCATCTAATACATCTTCTCTTTCAATTACTGAAATAGCAGCATCTACAAAAAGAGCAGATCGAGTAATAGGTATGCATTTTTTCAATCCCGCACCCGTAATGAAACTCGTAGAAATCATTAAAGGACAACTTACTTCTGTAGAAACCCAGCAATTTGTTGCAGATATAGCAACAAAAGCCGGTAAAACTCCTGTCAATGTCAATGAAGCTCCAGGTTTTGTGGTAAATAGAATTCTTATTCCTCTTGTAAATGAAGGCATATCAATCCTTGCTGATGGCGTTGCAACAAGAGATGAAATTGATGAAGCCATGAAACTTGGCGCCAATCACCCTATGGGGCCTCTTGCACTTGGAGATCTGATAGGACTCGATGTTTGCCTGGCTATCATGGAGGTACTATACAAAGAATTTGGAGACCCTAAGTATAGGCCACACCCTCTTTTGAAAAAAATGGTAAGATCTGGGCAATTAGGCAGAAAAACAGGTGTTGGATTTTACGATTACAGGAAACAACAATAAACTACATTTATTATATGTCTGAAAAAGAGAGTCAGAACATAAGTTCAAAGATGAATTATAAGATTCTAATGCAGAATCGAATAAGAAGAGTTCTGATGATCTGTACAAGTTACGACGCATATATTCTTGAAGAAGATGGGCGGATTGAAGATCAGATCTATAAAGAGTATGTAGATCTTAACTTGAGCAATCCCCCTACTTTTACATGGGTCAATTCTTCAATGGACGCATTGAAGTTACTTGATTCTGACGATGATTTTGACCTAATCATCAGTATGATAAATGTGGGAGAACTTGATGTCTTTAAATTTTCAAAGCTATGCAAGGTTGAACATCCTTATATTCCATTTGTTTTGCTTTCAAATTTCTCCAGAGAACTTGAAAGGATTGTTAGAGAAGAAGATTGTTCTGCAATTGACCATATATTTAGCTGGCATGGCAATGCAGACCTCATATTGGCAATCATCAAGCTGTTTGAAGACAGAATTAATGCTGATGATGACATATTGAACGCAGGCGTACAATCAATTCTTCTGGTTGAAGATTCAATAAGGTTTTACTCCACTTATTTGCCAACAATTTATAGACTTGTACTTGAGCAAAGTGCAGAATTTCTAAAGGAGACTCTTAACGAACAACAGCAAAAACTCAGGAAAAGAGCAAGACCCAAAATTTTGCTTGCTACTTGTTACGAAGAAGCTGTCTCACTATATCAGAAATATAAACAAAACCTTCTTGGAGTAATTTCTGATGTAGCATTTGTCATTCACAAGAACGATCCTCCTGAAAGCGAGAAAATTGATGCTGGGATTGATCTTTGAAAAATGATCAAAAATGATGATCCTTATATGCCGTTTCTTCTGCAATCCTCACAAGAAAGTATGAGAAATGTAGCTGAAAGTATGGGAGTAGGTTTTATTCTCAAACATTCAAAGACTCTCTTGCTCGAATTGAGTGAATACATTAGTGAAGAATTCGTTTTTGGAGATTTTGTTTTCAGAGACAATAATAGCGGTATCGTATACGGAAAAGCAAAAGATCTTAAAGATTTGCAGCATTTAATAATGGAAATCCCTGAAGATGTATTGCTCTATCACGCTTCAAGAAATAGACTTTCAAAGTGGATGTATTCAAGGGGTCTGTTTGATCTGGCAAATAAAATCAGGGATGTCAGAGAAGGACAATTCAACAGTATCAATGAACTTAGAAACTTTATCGTTAAATCCATTATCGAATATAGAATGGTAGTAGGCCATGGAGTTGTAGCTAAGTTCAATAAGGAAACATATGAAGAATTTATTTGGTTTGCCCGGCTTGGAGAAGGATCTCTTGGCGGAAAGGCAAGAGGACTGGCATTTATTAACAGCATGCTTCAAAAGCATAAT
>DOVA01000107.1 GCA_003520315.1 Rikenellaceae bacterium
CTCATAATCAGGGGGTCGTTGGTTCAAGCCCAACTGGGCCCACTTTTAAAAAGCACTTGCAAACTCTTTCTGTAAGTGCTTTCTTATTTTATTCAATATAATTTAAAAACCGATTCCGAGTTGTGACAAAAGTGGAAACACAAATGTTACGATTGCAGCCCATATGATGTATACTGGGAGATAGCGCGAAATAACAATCCCTATCCTACCAATATTACTTTTACCTGCAATTACCTTAATTAGTTGCACGGCAACCAGTATCAAATTTACAAGAACAAGAGTATTTGCACCCAAAACTGCGGTTCTGTTAGGAGTCAAGCCCCATTCTGATATTCTGAAAAGTATAGCAGAGAGTGCTATGCCATTGACAATAATAGTCACTGCAGACAGCAAAAATAAAATCCATATCCTAAATTTGTTGACAGGATTTCCAGAGGACTCTGACACTGAAAAATATATGACAGCCAAAACCCCTATTAACAAAGCATTGAAAATAAGAAGAAATGTTCTGTCGTTATAAGGATCTTTCCCTGAATAAACAATTGCTACCAGATATACTACTAACATGATCAGCACAAGAGGGCTGAATATCCTTGCAATCACAGGAGAGATCTTACCCACTAACTGTGGATTTTTTTGTATCAAATAGGTTGCGACAACAGGTGTTATGGCAAATCCTACTCTTCCTATATTGCCCATATAAAAGTCTTCTATGTTCATTCCGAGCAATTCAAAAAGTCCTAATGAGACAAGACTGAGAATCATTCCGGCTATAATTAGTAACGTGGACATAACCACTAAATCCCCGTTATATTTCAAATAGGCAAGCCTTCGTGTATTCCTGTCATCTGCATCTGCGACAAAAGCAAAACCAAGTAAAGCCCATAACAATAACGGCATATGAATGCATGCAAGAATTACAGTATCTGACTGGCTGTTAGGTAATAGATTAATAAACACTGCTAACAGCACAAAAAATGCTCCTGAAATGATATTTTTTTTCAGAGACAATCTGTTTATCCATGCAAAATAAGCAAACAATACAGGAAACACCACAAAGCCGATATTTCTTGTGTAATAAAACTCCTCATCAATACCCAAAATGGAATTCAATTTTACTATCAGACCTGCAACTAAAGCCAGCAACACGACAACAAACAATTCCTTTTTATTACCCTTGCTTGTTAACTCACTTTCATATGTCAGCCTTTCGTACCAAGACTTTGCGATAGGACTTTCTCCTATCTCTGAATAGATCGCCATAAATTCTCTTTTAAAGAGAGAACCATTACTTCTGTAAAGTCTTTCAAGATCCTTTGCATCATCCATATGTTTAAGAATCTCTTCTTTCATTGTTGATTCCATAAATTTAAAATTATTGTTTTTTATTATCCTCAATAAATTTTTCGAGAGCACGCAAATGTTCATTAAATGCCTTCCTGCCCTTTTGTGTCATAAAATAACGTGTATTTGGCTTCTTGCCAACAAACGACTTTTCAACGCCAATAAACTCTTCTCTTTCGAGAGCTTTAATATGAGTCGCAAGGTTACCATCGGTAACATCGAGATACTCTTTGAGAGAGTTGAAATCAAGCTTGTCATTGACTGCCAAAACAGACATAATTCCAAGCCTCACCCGACTTTCAAAAGCCTTATGTAAACCTGCAGTAGAAATCACCTTTCGTACTTTAAATGAATATATATCCCGTAAATAATATGTGCCAGGCCAAAACCTGTTGCCCAAAAAATTAGAGCATATTTTATTATAAATAGTGCAACAATTCCCAGGAATATCTCCACCAAACCAAGAACTTTTACCTCCGGCAATTAATGATATCCTCCTCCAAAAAGTGCAAGACCATAAAATATCAAAGTAAAAGGTGCAATTAACCCGTTTAATCCATTAATAATCAAAACGATGATAATCAAGACACCTGTAATCAGTGGAACTGAAAGACTCAACAGCATTCGCCTCGTAGTAGGATTCCATAATTTTTCACCTCTTTTAACAGCTTTGTTGTAGGAACAGTAAACAGCAACTGTAAGGGCAGTTGTTAAAACGGCCAAAGCCAACCATAATACGCTTATTTTGGCTTCACAAAATATTGTTGAGGAAGAAAAGTGCAAAAATTTAAAAGCCACAAACGTACCTGCAATAGCAATTAAACCGGCAATAATCCCTGCCCATCCGGACAAAAGCATAAACTTTGAGGATCGCTCCATCATCGAGCGTATCTCTGTTATTTCCTTTACATAATCTTTTATCTTTTCCATTAAAAGTACTTTTTATTACAAAGTAAAATTTATTATTTGAAAGTTCCAAATTTGTCAAAGAATTTTTTTTATGTTTACTTAAAATAAGAAATAAATTATCTTTATAGGCAAATAATAATAAACCAACTCTCAGTATATCATGAAGCGATTCTATCTAATTCTTAGTCTTACAATTCTGCTTATTCCACAATTATTATTGTCTCAAACCACAAAAGAAGAGTTTCTAAGTAATATCAAGTATGCAAGTGGCATTTACCAACCTTACAACTATGTTAAAACAACCAAGACACCTGCTCCAAAAGATTATACTCCGTTTTACATAAGTCACTATGGAAGACATGGTTCAAGATGGATTCAAACTCAAGAAACATATGAATACCCTCGTTCCATACTTGCCAAAGCACACAATGATAGCAAATTGACACAGCTTGGAGAAAGTGTATACCAAAGAATTAATACAGCCGCACAAGATGCTTGGAAAAGATATGGAGATCTTTCACAACTCGGTGCTAAAGAACACAGAGCAATAGCAGAGAGGATGTTTGACTCTTTCCCTGAAGTTTTTTCAACAAAAAATGGTAAAAAATGCACAATATACAGTCGTTCTACAGTTGTACCGAGATGTATTCTGAGCATGGCTGCCAATAACGAGAAGCTTAAGGAATTCAATCCACAAATTGAAACAATAAGAGAGGCATCTGACAGAAATTACTATTTAAACAACCGTTATACTCAAGTATACAGAGATTCCATTTCAAAAATTGTCAACAATTTTCTTCTCAAGCATGTTAATTTTGACACATTTCTTAATTCATTGTTTAATGATATGACCTATGCTCATAATGTTGTGGACAATCCTGTTACATTTATGAGAAATATTCACCTTATAGCTACAGATATTCCATGCGTTGACGACCTTGATTTTACCCTCTTTGACATTTTTACAAAAGACGAGCTTTTTTATCTCTGGCAGGCAAACAATATGTCTACATACTATGCATGTGGCCCTTCAAACGTAAATGGCAAAGTAGCAAAAGACAGTTCCAAACTGCTTCTCAAAGATATACTCGACTGTGCCGAAAAAGCCATAAAAGGGCATGGTGTATCTGCTGATCTGAGATTTGGACACGATTCTTATATTATTCCGCTACTTGCTCTTATGGATATAGAAGGCATGAATGTAGCCATAGATGATCCTGAAAAAATCAGCGAAGTATGGAGTGACTTTAAAGTAAGTCCCATGGGAGCAAATCTGCAAATTATATTTTACAGAAGCAGTAAGAATCCGGAAATCCTGGTTAAAATCCTTCACTGCGAAAAAGAAGTTAAGATACCTTTAAAAAGTGATATTGCTCCTTATTACCGATGGAGCGACTTCAAAAAATATTATACCACCAAACTTGCCAATTAAGATCTCTGTGACCCAATTTATCTATTTAATTATAAAAACTTCAATCAGACTATATGGGCAAAAAAGTTAAACTCGCCTTACATTGGCAGATTTTGATAGGTATCTGTCTAGGCGTTCTGCTGGGTATTTTCGGACACGAATATACTATCTATACAAAATGGTTGGGTGATCTGTTTCTTAATGGTCTCAAGATGGTAGTTATACCATTGGTCTTCAGTGCTCTTATAATGGGAGTTTCGAGCATTGGGGAGACTAAAGATCTTGGAAGAATTGCAGGCAAAACCCTTTTATATTATTTGTTTACAACACTAATTGCGTGTATTTTAGGTCTTTCACTTGTTAATGCTTTCAGACCTGGTTTCGGAATGGAACTTAACTTAAAGGAAGAGGTTACATCAATTGCAGCTACTCAAGTATCAATAATTGATCAGATTGTCAATATTGTTCCGACCAATATTGTTAAGGCCATGGCAGATGGGAATATGCTGCCTGTAATCTTCTTTGCAATTCTGTTTGGAATATTCATTACACTCTCTTCCCAGAAGAGCCGCGTTATTATGACCGATTTTTTTAACAGCGTTTACGAAGTGATGATAAAGATGACCTTCCTGGTTATCCGCTTTGCTCCTTTAGGCCTTTTCGGCGTTGTATCCTCAATTATCGGAACTCAGGCCGGGGACTCAAAAGCTTTGGGAGAAATGTTCGGAAGCCTTGGAATCTATGCAGCAATAATAGCCGGAGGTTGTTTAATACAGGGACTTGGAATATTGCCACTGATATTTGTTGCATTTACGAAGAAAAATCCATTCAAGTTCATGAGCCAGATGGGTACAGGGCTTCTGACAACATTCTGTACCGCATCTTCTGCCGCTTCATTACCAATTACAATACCTGACATACAAAGTAAAACAGGAGTTTCTCAGAAAATTGCTGCTTTTTGCCTCCCCTTGGGAAATACAATAAATATGAACGGTACTGCACTTTTTGAATGCGTTACAGCTATTTTCATAGCCCAGGTCTATGGGATAGATTTAACATTTGGGCAACAAATTATGGTAGTTCTGACAAGTCTTCTTGCAGCAGTAGGTTCTGCCGGAATTCCTCTGGCAGGACTTGTTATGCTCGCAGTAGTATTGAATGCAGTAGGTTTGCCATTAGAAGGAATTGGATTAGTCCTTGTTGTTCAGCAACCACTTGACATGATTCGCCCAGCTGTAAATGTATGGGGAGATTTGACAGGTGCAGTCATTGTTGCAAAAAGCGAAGGAGAAACCATAACCATTTGATATTATGAATAGTAAATTTATTTGTCCTTCCTGTGGGGCTGAATATTCTACAGAGGAACCTATATGGCGTTGTAATTGTGGCAGTTATTTGGATATTGATTTCAAACCTGAATTTAAAAAACAAAATCTCTCCAATGAAAAGACATTGTGGCGCTACAGTCAGGTTTTGCCAGTTGATAAAAGATTTGCTGTGACGTTCGATGAAGGTTATACACCTCTGATATCCTCTGATTTCTGGGGAATTAATGTTTTGTGCAAACTTGACTTTATGTTTCCAACAGGTTCATTCAAAGACAGAGGTGCTGCCTTATTGATAGCAAAGTGTAAAGAATTGGGCATAACCGAGATTGTGGAGGACTCGTCAGGTAATTCAGCCTGCTCCATATCGGCATATTGTGCAAGAGCTGGTATTAAAGCCAACATATATATGCCAGCTGGCAATTCTACAGGTAAAGCTGTGCAGGCAAAAGCTTATGGATCAACTATCCATCTTGTTCAAGGGAACAGAGAAGATTGTGCAAATGCTGCCCTCGAAGGGGCCAAAAAGAGCTATTACGCTGCTCATGCTTGGAATCCATACTTCTTACAAGGGACTAAGACTGTAATATATGAAACTGTTGAACAGTTAGGCTGGGATGTTCCGGATTATATATTTGTTCCTGTTGGCAGTGGAACCCTGCTGTTAGGGATTTATTTAGGGCTTAGAGAACTAATTAGTTTATCGATTATTGATAAAATGCCAAAATTAATAGCCGTTCAAAGTGAAAAATGTTCTCCACTAAAAGATTATGTTGAAGGTAAAAAAGGGTGTAATTCAATCAGCGACAAATCAATTGCAGAGGGTATCGCTATACACAAGCCTGTAAGACTTACACAAATAGTAAATGCTGTTACAGAAAGCAAAGGCGACTTTGTCACTGTTGACGATTCTACAATTATTGTTGCTTTAAAAGAATCAGCACATCAAGGTATTTTCATTGAACCAACATCTGCGGCGGCAATAGCTGCACTAAAACAATATGCTGGAAAAATCTCTCCACCCAGTAAAGTCTTAGTAATCCTTACAGGAAGTGGACTGAAAACTACAGCCACAATTGAAAAATTGCTTTAAATGTCGATGAGACAGGATGCTACAGTTTGCACTCCTTTATAATAAACTTTGCCAGTTCCCTGCCTGCTTTAGCATAACACTCCTGAATTCTGTAGCCTGAATCGAAATCTGTCCCCGAAAAACTATTGGCAGAAGAATTCATTATCATAACGAGTGCCACTTGAGAACCATCTGAAGTATCTATCAGGCGGCATGTTAGATTGATAGCTGCATTTCTTCTTGCAACACCTACATTAAAACCCGGTTCTATAAAATCGGTGTTAATAATAAATTTGTATTTTGCCCCATCAGCAACTCTAATTCCTTTTTCACTCAAATATTTGTCAAAAAGTTCATTAAATTTTGGTTCAAATCTCGAAGATCTGTCATTGATCCAGTTTTGATGCCATTTGTCTCCGGAACCGGCTTTCTTAGAGTTATACTCCTTGATTTTATCACTTACATAATCTTGCTCGGTCATCTTGCCAACTTTAAAATTATCGTAAGTAAACGATGTTAAAACGGTTTTCTCACCCTTAAGAGGAGCAAGTGAGCCAGACATAACTTTTATATTTTGAGAACCTGCCAACAGACAGATTAACATCAAAGAAAATAAACCGATTATCTTTTTCATAGCTTGTTAGTTTTATTATATTTTTTTTAAATTTAACAAAAATGAATTACTAATGTATGAACTGAATAAAAAAGAATCTAAATTTGTTTAAAATAAGATTAATAACCATTTAATAGCTTTGGAAAAAAAGGCATGCAGTCACTCAGGAAAATCCTTCATCTTCCTAACAGAAAAAACAGTAAACTAACATATTACACTGTCAATTTTGTCCGTTATATTACTCCCGGAATAATCTATAGAATGTTAAGAGAACCGGCCATTGCTAAATACGAGAAACTTGATGA
>DOVA01000197.1 GCA_003520315.1 Rikenellaceae bacterium
GATTGCTGATGCTCCGTGGCCCGGCCTGACGCCTGACCTGTTAAGTGTCTTTCTGGTGGTTGCAACTCAAGCCAAAGGATCTGTGTTGATTCATCAGAAAATGTTTGAGAGCAGGCTTTTCTTTGTGGATAAGTTGATTGATATGGGTGCCCAGATTATTTTGTGTGATCCTCACAGGGCTGTTGTTATTGGTCATAATCGAGGTTTTGATTTGAGAGGGATGCGGATGTCTTCACCTGATATAAGGGCGGGTATTGCTTTGTTAATTGCTGCGATGAGTGCCAGTGGAACGAGCATTATTGAGAATATTGAGCAGATTGACAGGGGATATCAGAATATTGACATTCGTTTAAATGCGATAGGGGCTCATATTGAGAGAATTAGTTGAATTGGTAGCAGAAATGGTCTATGAATAAAAATAAGAGCAAGTCGGAGAAGAGTGGTGGTAGCATTAAAGGAGCCAGAGATGCTAAAGAAGCAAAGGGAAGAGGTGCGAGCGGAAGCAGTACAGGGGATAGTGGCGCCAAGGGTTCGAAGGGTAGAAAGTCTTCCAGGGAATATGAGCCGGTGCCTAAGGGGATGGAAGCTTTTACNNTAAATTGTTTTCAGGTCTTTTTTTCCTTCTTTTGGCGGTTTACACTTTTATATCTCTTGGTTCTTATCTTTTTACATGGGCTGAGGATCAATCTTTGTTGTCAATGAGCGATGTTTGGAATTCTTTTATTCCTGTTGAAAACGGTGGTGGGAAATTGGGTTTTTTCTGGGCTAATTTTTTATTGTCGGAGCTGTTTGGATTGGGGGCTTTCGTAATTCCATTTTTCTTTTTGGGGATTGCCCTTTACTGTCTTAAAATTAAGAGAATAAGTTTGTTGAAGCTTTTCTTTGTCACTGTTTTTGGCGCTATTATCTTTTCTGTATTTTTTTCTTACGTCTTTAGTTTTACAAGATTTAACAATTTGTTTGGCAGTGGAGTAGGTGGTTCATACGGTTATTATGTGAATAAGTGGCTGATGGATATGCTCGGTGCTTCCGGAGCAGGGGCGTTGGTTGTTGTGTTGATGATTGGCTGGTTTTCTCTTGTGAGCTATGGTGTTGTTAGGTGGTTTAACAGAGTAATTGCCAAAACATTTCATCCTGAGAAAGATGAAATCGCAGTTGCTGAAACAGAAGTGGATGCGCCTGATAACGAACATATTCCGCTCATGGGAGTAGCTGCAGCAGCAGGAAATGAAGCTGCCGGCCAATCTGACGATATTCTGTTTGAAATTATTGAAAATGAGGATGGAACTGACACTGACATTGATGCTGATACAGATGAGGATTTTATTAAAAATCTTCCTCAGGGCTCTTTAGAGACTCTTTTTGATCCTCGTTTGGATTTATCTAATTACAAATCTCCACCTCTCTCTTTACTTGAGGAATATAAGGATAAGGTTTATGAGGTATCTCGCGAGGAGCTCGAGCTTAATAATAAGAAGATTGTTAAGACTCTTAGTGATTACAAGATAGGTATTGAGAGAATTTTTGCGAGGCCGGGGCCTACTGTTACTTTATACGAAATTGTGCCTCAGGCGGGAGTGCGTATTTCTCAGATTAAAAGGCTGGAAGATGACATAGCTCTTCAACTTGCGGCAAAGGGGGTGCGTATCATTGCTCCTATTCCCGGGACCAATTATGTGGGGATTGAGGTAGCGAATAACAAGCCGAGTATTGTTTCTATGCGGTCTGTTCTGGAGGATCCCAAGTTTAACGTTGCTGCTGCCAATTTTGATTTGCCTGTGGCTCTTGGGAGAACTATTTCCAATGAGGTTCTTACTATAGATCTTGCAAAAATGCCTCACTTGCTGGTTGCTGGTGCAACAGGACAGGGCAAGTCTGTGGGACTTAATGCTATCATTACTTCTCTTCTTTACACCAAGCATCCTTCTGAGCTGAAATTTGTCCTGGTTGATCCAAAAAAAGTGGAACTATCTCTCTATGAAAAGCTTGAGCGTCATTTTTTGGCGAAACTTCCTGAAGGAGAGGATGCAATTATTACAGATACTCAGAAGGTTATCTATACTCTTAAATCTCTGTTGATTGAGATGGAGAGTCGGTATGATCTTCTTACTAGCGCAAGAGTTCGTTCTATTAAGGAGTACAATGACAAATGATTGTCTCGTAAACTTAATCCTCTTAAGGGTCACCGTTTTCTTCCGTTTATCGTTGTGATAATTGATGAATTTGCCGATATGCTTATGACTGCCGGCCGCGAGGTTGAGGATCCTATTACACGGCTTGCTCAGAAGGCTCGTGCTATAGGTATTCATTTGGTGATAGCTACTCAGCGTCCTTCTGTAAATATTATTACCGGTCTTATTAAGTCCAATTTTCCTGCAAGGATGGCTTTCAAGGTTATTTCAAGTATTGATTCGAGAACTATTCTTGATACTACTGGAGCTAATCAACTTGTAGGGCGAGGTGATATGCTTTTCCTTTATAATGTGGAGATTACGCGAGTTCAGTGTGCCTTTATTGATACCAGGGAGATTGACAGGATTGTGGATTTTATCAGCAGTCAGCAGGGTTATGCTACTGCTCATATGCTTCCTGAATATGTTGGTGATGAAAATGATGGATATGGTGTTGGTGAGGTTGACCTTTCGAAGAGGGACAAGATGTTTGAGGAGGCTGCCAGGCTGATTGTACAGTATCAACAAGGTTCTACTTCCTTAATTCAGCGCAGACTAAATCTGGGTTATAACAGGGCTGGAAGAATAATGGATCAGCTCGAGGCGGCCGGTATTGTTGGACCTTCTGAAGGTTCTAAGGCTCGCCAGGTGCTGATCTCAGATTATGATTCTCTTGACAGGATTTTAAATTCTCTTTAACAAGAACAAGCAAATAATTTCCAATTACTTTTTCTTAGTCTTACTGTTGAACTGTTCAAAGTAAAAGGCGTTTCTTATCGAGTCAATTTCCTTATACAGCTTTTCGATCTGTTTTCTGTATTGGTTGTACTTTACCATAGATGAGTCGTTCTGGAAAAATTCGTAGAAAGGACTCATTTGTGGAAACGGGTAAACCGGGAACATGTATGTGCGAGGTGAAATAAAGTATGAATTGAATCTTTGCTCAAATTCTTTGAAAAACTCATCTGTAAAGAGTGAGTCCGTTCCGGGATAGACATAGGTATAGGTTGAATCATACCTTATTAATCTTCCGTTTTTGTCATATTCCTTGTTTACCTTTATGTTAGCCTTAGGTTGAACAGAAGTGGCCGGCTGGCCTTTTTTGTCTGATTGGCCATAGCAGCCGGCCACAACTATTGAAAAGCTGACCAATAATAGTGCTAACTTTTTCATAGAACTGATAAATTACTCGATTACTCGATTGCAATTTGTTTAACCGGTCTTGGCTTTGCATCCTCTCTCTTAGGTATTATGACTCTCAGGACGCCATTTTCATATTTTGCTTTGATTTTGTCGTTGTCAACAGAATCAGGCAAAGTAAAGGAGCGGCTGAATGATTGATAACTGAATTCTTTACGTGTGTATCTCTGCCCCTCTTTTGTTTCGTTTTCAGTTTGCTTTTCAGAAGAGATAGTCAGCACATCATTGTTCAGCTCAATTTTGAAGTCATCTTTATTAAGGCTTGGTGCAGCCATTTCTACTTCATATGAATTGTCGTCTTCCAAAATATTTACTGATGGAAGAGTTGTGTTGGTAAGTGAGAAATTCTTGTTTGACCAGTCAAAAAGATCATTGTCGAAAAATCTATCGAACAATGTTGGGAATTGATTTGAAAATTTAACTAGTGACATAACCAGATCCTCCATTTTTTAAGTTAGACATTCATTTTAAATTCTGACTTAAATAATTTCAAAATGGATGCCAAATATCAGTGTAGCTTTTAAGAACTCTTGAT
>DOVA01000244.1 GCA_003520315.1 Rikenellaceae bacterium
TGGCAAAGGTCCCAATTCGAGTGGTGTTGTCTCTTACAATGTGAATAAGGTACCATCAATTTTTTTGATTTCTAAAGATGGGTCTATTGTTGCAAAGGATATTTTCGGGGAAGAACTTGAACAAAAAGTGTCGAGTTTGCTGAGATAATCCTTTAAAACAATCGTTTTTTTTGCACTCCTGCCACAAAATCTTTCAGATAGTAAGGTTCAAAGTATGCAACATCTTCAAATTTTCCCTCATAGAATTTTTTGAGTGCAGGTAAGATCATTCCAGAAGCATCTGTCTTACTTTCAATAAATACTGCATTTGGATGAGTTATTATACTTTTACATTTTAATGCTCCATCTCCGGTAAATACTACAATCCCGCTTTGAAGCTCATTCAGAAAACTTCCCTCATTAATAATCATAGCTTCAGTTTGCGAAACAGCTTCACACTTCATGTTAAATATTGAAGTATAAACCTCCATTCTTCTCGCATCAATCATCGGTACTATTAAAGTATTTTCAGGATAATCAACAATCTTTGCAGCCACAAGGCGAACAATAGGTTCAAGAGAGTTTATAGCTATCAAAGGTATATCTGTTCCATAACAAATTCCCTTAGCTATGGAGGCGCCAACTCTTAATCCTGTATAAGAACCCGGACCCTCACTTACAGCGATGGCATCACAGTCGGTTGTTGAAAGAGAATACTCTTCAAGAATATCCTTAATCAAGGGAGCAATTATCCTTGCATGAGATTTTGGTTCATTGCTAGAGTGGGAACACAATAGAAATTCTCCTCTTGTCAGAGCAACCGAGCAGATATCAGTACTTGTCTCAATAAGCAAAAGCAAAGGACTCATAATTTAGCTGACGGATTTACTTTTTTCTGATCCTTGTTTCTTCTTATTTGGGTCTTCTATAGTCACTTTTATGCCGCTTTTAAAGGTCTTGCTAATTCCGGAAAAAGGTCCAGTAACAACCATCTCTCCTTCTTCAAGTCCAGTCACAACTTCAATATTGTTAAGGTCTTGGATGCCCGTTGTAATTCTTCTCACTTGAAGTGTGTCATTTTTAACAATAAAAACATTTTCGACAGATTCATTGACGCTTAAGCTTTTCTTAAGAGAATCTGAAAGAAGATCAGTCCTTGTTGTAATAGACTGTAAAGGAATTGTCAGTACATTATGTTTGGTAGCTGTCTCAATTGAAACAGAAGCAGACATTCCTGGTCTGAAAGGATTTTTCCCGTCAACCATAAGATCTGAATATGATTCAGGTAAAATCAACACTTTAACCTCAAAATTTGTGACTTGGTCGACTGCTGAGCCAATATTTTTTGCCGAATTTGCTATTTGTGTCACAATACCTGTAAACTTTCTGTTTGGATAAGCATCCACTTCTATCTTGGCAGTATCTCTATCCTTTATTCTGATAATATCATTTTCATTGACATCAACCAAAACTTCCATTTCATTGAAATTAGCTATTCTGAGCATTTCTGTGCCGGCCATTTGGCTTGTGCCTACAACTCTTTCACCTTTTTCTACGCTAAGTTTTGAAATAATGCCGTCCATAGGAGCATAAATACTGGTCTTGTAAAGATTTTCATTTGCCTCTTTAAGTGCTGCGTCATAGCTGTTAACATTAAACCGGGCTCCTTTTATTTGTTCCTTGGCTATTTCGTACTGGTAAAGAGCATCTTCATATTCTTTTTCTGAAATGGCTTTCTGTTCATATAGCTTTTTGTTTCTTATATAATTTGCCTCAATCTGACCGAATTGGGCAAGTTGCTGATCGAGCTGGGCTTTGGCAGCATTTAATGAAGCTTCTGCCCTCTCTTTCATGGAAATGTAAACGTCCTGTTTAATTTTAATAATAAGGTCTCCCCTTTTAACTTTATCTCCTTCTTTAACATTTAACTCAATGATTTCACCTGAAACGTCAGGGCTTATCTTTACCTCTGTTACCGGTTGAATCTTTCCGTTTGCGGGAATAACTTCAGTTATAGTGTTAAGCTTAACCTTCTCGGCTGTAACTGTAACACTTTCCTTTTTACCGGCCATTCCGACAACGATCAGAATCAGAATGATTAAAGCAGCAATTATAAGAATCCGGTTTTGTTTGTTTTTTTTCATTAGAATAGAATGTTTTAAAGAGTAATAGGAATGCCTTTGTAATAATCGAGAACTTTAAGCTGGAAAACAAACTGATATTTTGCCTGTAAAAGATCTGACATAGCCTTGAAAAGATTAGTCTTGGCAACTGTGTAGTCAGTTGCATTCAGCACACCTATCTCAAACTTTTGCTGGACATATCTGAAAGATTCTTCCATAGATTTGACATTTTCAATGGAGGCTTTGTATTTTTCAAAATAAGCAATTGCATCATTATTGGCTTGTTGAATCTCCTTAAAGAGAGTTTGTTCCGCAGTTTTAAGATCAATTTCTGCGCTCTTGACATTCAGATGAGCATTTCGTATGACAGTATTTGTCTGCCAGTTGTTGAAAATAGGAATTCTAAGTCCGAAAGAGATAGAAGGATTGCGATTTTCATTGAACTGATCCATCATGGTCTCCTCTCTCTGATCACTGTAGTAAGTACCATAGCCGGCTGAGAAAGAAACAGAAGGATAACTTGCACCCTTGGCTACCGATAGTTGCAGTTTTGAATTTTTCTGATTTAAAAGAGCACTTTGTATTTCAGGTAAATCTCTGGATAATTCATACAAAGAATCAACAGATTCCCCATCGAACTCCGAAATCATCACACCCAAATCCGGAGTCAGAATATCAAAATGTGTGTCGTATGACAAGTCGAGAAGTTGTCTGAGGGTGAGTAAAGCAGAATTAACCTGATTTTTTGCTGAGACAACCTGTACTCTTTCAGTCGCCAATTGAGACTGTATCTCGAGAAGAGAGCTATATGCAACACTTCCGGCATCAACCAGTTTCTCAGTACGTTTAACCTGTTCTTCTACGCTAGCAAGACTTTGATCAGCTGATTTAAGAATTTCCTTTGCAAGCATTACCTCAAGATAATTTTTGGAGATTTGCAATGCAAGCTGATTCTTGGTTCTTTTAACCTCCAACTCTGAAATTTGCAACAGAACCTCCTTGCTTTTTAGATTATTGGTTTTCTGTAAACCTTCAAACAGAGTTAACGATGCATTAAGAGAAGCACTCATACTTTGGGATAGTTTATTCTCAACAATCTGCAAATCTTGCATATTTACAGAACGTCCCCAGTTCATGCTGTGAGAAACAGAGGCATTCATAGATGGAAGATAGTCCATTTTTGACTGGAAAACATTATTATTGCTCTGGTTGACAGATATCTCTTTTTGTTTAACCATAAGATTATTGTCCCATGCATATTTTATGCACTCTACCAAACTCCAACTCTTTTGTGCCGGGAGTTGAATCGGGACGTAAAGAAGAAATAAAACCGGGAGTATGTTAGTGATTTTCATATGACAAATATATTACTTTTTACTTAACAAACACCCGGTCAATGATTTTTAAATTATTTTTTTTGTCACTGGTACAATAATACAGGATTAGATCTCATTGAGTAAATATTGTTACTTATTACTTTAAAAAGCTTCCAAAGCTTTTTCGCCCCGTATCCTACACCCATACCGACATACTCGGCCATGTCGTATTTCCATCCTTCACCTGCACCTCCAATGATGCCGAGGCTCTCCTGATAAGAGATCATAACAAGTTCGCCTCTGTCAAACAACGTATTGGTTTTCATCACGCAGCCTCCCATCCGGCAACAAATCCTCGGCGGAAACGCGGCCAGTATTTCTCCAACTCCTCTGCCAAAGCAGCAGCCTTTTCAAGCAGATTTAACAATTCTCTGAATGTAAGTCCGCCCTGAACCTGCATTCCTTCACTGTCCAGAGCTTCAACTTCCCATTCTCTTTCAACTAACTCTTTCATAACAGATTATTTTTATATTTCTCGCAAAACGGTGTGCGAGTTTCACCAGGAGTGTGCACCCTCCATTTTTTATTTAATGTTTACATGTCTGTCAGCAATAGCAAGGTCTTCTTTCTGATGTGAGATAAGCAGGATAATGCAACCTCTTTCTCTTTGTCTGACTACTGAATTTAATATTAAATTTTTAGATTCAGTATCGCACGAGGAAGTTGCCTCATCCAAAATCAATATTTTGGGTTCTCTGTAAAGAGCTCTTGCTACGGCTATTCTCTGCTGTTCACCTCTCGAGAGCCTTGAGCCATTCTCTCCAAGGAACGTATCAAGACCAAGTGGCAGTCTTTTAAGGAGGTCAAGAAGACCAAGTTCCCTGCATAATTGGAGAATAAGATCACAATCAGGTTCTGTTTCTCCCGGAGCGATGTTTTGACTGATAGTTCCTGAAAATAGTCCCGGATTTTGAGGAACAATTGTTATTATATTTCTCCATAATTGAAGATTTATCTGATTTATATCTACACCGTCGGCAGCAATAGATCCTGATTCAGCATGTAACATTCTCATCAACAGCAACGCTACAGTACTTTTACCACTTCCGTTTTCCCCACAAAGAGCTGTAATTTGTCCAGATTTAAGACAAAGATTGAAATCTTGTAACACTTTGTCCCTTCCTGCATAGCCAAACACAATTTTCTCCATTTTAAGCTCCTCGATATTAAGTTCTACAGATAAACCTTCATTATAAGGTTCTCCGTCAAGATCCATAACTTCAAAAAGTCTTTCGGCAGCCGCCATTCCGTCTCTAATAGATGTGTTGAGAGCGATGAAACTGTTTAAGGGAGACGAGAATAATGCTGTGAGCGTATAAAATAAAATTAATTCTCCAAGTGTAAGCTTGTCGGTAAGAATAAACAGCCCGCCCGCCCATAAGGTGGTAATTGAAAGCAACTTTGAGTTAAAGTCAGTTGATCCCGCAAATGAAATCCCCCATTTACCTGCTTTAACAATTGAACTGTTGAGAGTTATCAGTCTATCACGAATATCGGCAACAATTTCTTTTTCAATCCCAAAACATTTTACAGTAAGAGAACTTCTGATGTTTTCAATTAAGGAGCTTTCGAATTTAGCACCATTTTCCATTATTGTTTTTCTTATGCTACGATTTATTATGTCATATATGATATAAAGCAAAATATAAAGAGGCAGGAACGCCAATAAAAACAAGGAAAGTTTCCATTGAACAGTTAAAAGAACAATAATTGAAAGAAGAAAAGTCAATATATTAATTGAAAAAGTCAAAACAGCTTCTGACAGCATATTTCCCACCTTAAAAGCGTCTTCAATCCGGGAAGTAATTTCACCAGTTTTTCTACTATCGAAATATTGTTGCGGCAGCTCAAACAATTTTGTAACGAATGATGAAATCAGTTCATGGTTTGTGCCAACAGAGAGATTAAGCAAAATTTTGGATCTATGCCAGTAAAGAAGGAATGATAAGATAGCAAAACAGATCATTGCTACTCCGATCAAAGTGATTTGATGCTGATTTCCTGATGGTATTACATCGTCAATCAAATATTTTATAAAAAACGAAGTACTTAAAGAAATTAATATGAAAAGTATTGAAACTGTCAAAGCTTTAAGGTAATCTCTCTTTTTTGTCTTAAATATTTTCCACAATCTCTGAAGAGGGTTGACTCCAACTCTGCCCTTTTTAAAATTATCGTCAGGTAAGGCAACTATTATGTGACCAGTCCATTCCTCGCACAAATCTGCTATGTTTACTCTTTGTATTCGCCCTTTTGAAGGATCCATGATATGAGCAAACTTTTTGCCAATCCGGTAAAGGACAGCAAAATGAAGCAGACCACTCTTTTTCTTCAAATGGAGAATAGCCGGTTTGGGTATTTTATACAGAGATGACAGCTTTCCTTTATATCCTTTTGCAGTTAAACCGATTTTTTTTGCAGCATCTATAAGTCCGGCAATTGTACTTCCCTCTGAATTGGTACCACTATAGTTTCTCAATTTTGCAACGGGGAATCGTAACCCGTAGAAAGCTGCCACAGAAGCAAGTGAGGCAACGCCACAATCACTTAAATCTTGTTGTCTGATTTTTACTGAAAACTTCATTTTCTCCTCCTCTTCTTCCCATACACAAATTTTGAAGTTAAAGAAAGGGGGTCAAACATTTTATCAACATTCTATAAAACATCTATAACTATGAAGAAATTCAACCCCGCTGGCCTCACCCTCAAAAGACCATTTCTCTCCCACAATTTGACCCCCTTGTGGAAGCAAATGTACATTTGAGGTTTGTCATCAGGGTGCCAAAATAACTAAACTGATATAAGTTGCTTAAAAGAGCATTTTGTTGCTTATTTTAAATTTCAGCAATTATTTTTAAAACAGATATTTCTAATTTGCTTTAAATATCCATTAACTCTCTGACACCAGGGATTTGTTCAAAATAGGGGTAGATTTTAGGGGCTATCTTTCCAACAAAAGTATAGACCTTAGATTGAGATAAAGTTGATTGAGGGATAAAATTTAAATGAGTGTTTAGTGAGTTAAAGATATATATTAATACACTAATTATTAC
>DOVA01000147.1 GCA_003520315.1 Rikenellaceae bacterium
GAAAATTTCAATCAATTGTTTGAATTGGCCCATCTGCTCGGTGGTGAAGTTGGAGCGTCCAGAGCAGCTGTAGATGCAGGATTTGCAGATCACGCAAGACAGGTTGGACAAACAGGCGTCACAGTAAGGCCCAAACTTTATATTGCAGTTGGAATTTCCGGTCAAATTCAGCATGTAGCAGGAATGGATCAGTCTGCCATGATTATTTCAATTAACAATGACCCCAATGCTCCAATTAACAATATTGCTGACTATGCCATTATTGGCGACCTGAATGAAGTATTACCAAAGATTATAAAATCTTACAAGAAAAACATCAAATAATATGGCTAATTTTTACAGAGATAATAAAGATATTCAGTTTCAGTTCTCACATCCCCTGATGAAAAAAATAATACAGCTTAGAGAACAGGAATTTAAAGATTTTGGTAAATTTGATTATGCTCCCTGTTCATTTGAGGATGCTTTAGACTCTTATGACAGAGTCATGGATATTCTGGGAGAAATATGCGGAGATGTCATAGCCCAAAATGCAGAAGAAGTAGATAAAGTTGGGCCTCACCATGAAAATGGGCATGTAACCTATGCACCAGGAACGCAACAGAATCATGAAGTGTTGACACAAGCCGGTCTTTATGGAATGAATCTTCCTCGCGAATACGGAGGGCTTAACTTTTCAATGGTTCCCTATATAATGTCTGCTGAGATTGTTGGAAGGGCTGATGCAGGATTTTCAAATATTTGGGGCCTTCAAGATTGTGCTGATACCATATACGAATTTGCCAATCAAGAGATTAGGGATGAATTCCTTCACAGAATAAACAAAGGAGAGACATGCTCAATGGACCTTACAGAACCTGATGCAGGAAGCGACTTGCAAGCTGTAATGCTTAAGGCAACTTTGGATGAGAAAAGCGGTATGTGGAAATTGAACGGTGTTAAAAGGTTTATTACTAATGGTGATGCACAGATCAAGCTGGTTCTTGCACGTTCTGAGGAGAATACTACAGACGGTCGAGGTCTTTCTTATTTTGTTCACGATCAGAAATGGGGAGGCGTCACAGTTCGAAGAATTGAGAATAAACTTGGCATCAAAGGGTCACCAACTTGTGAACTTGTTTTCAATAATGCTCCAGCCAAACTAGTGGGCGAAAGACGTATGGGCCTTATTAAATATGTCATGTCCTTGATGAATGGAGCAAGACTTGGCGTGGCAGCACAAGCAGTTGGCATCTCGGAAGCTGCCTATAGAGAAGCTCTCAAATTTGCAAAAGAGAGAAGACAGTTTGGTAAGCCTATTATTCAATTTCCAGCAGTTTATGAAATGCTTTCAATAATTAAGGCAAGACTTCAAGCTTCTAGAGCTCTTCTCTACGAGACAACCCGTTTTGTTGATGTGTACAAAGCATATAACATGATTGCTGAGACCAGAAAACTAACTCTTGAAGAGAAAAATGAGGCCAAACAATATCAGAGACTTGCAGACATGTTCACTCCTATGGTCAAAATGATGGCGTCTGAATATTCTAACCAAAATGCATATGATGCACTTCAGGTTCATGGTGGTTCAGGCTTCATGAAAGATTATCCTATCGAACGAATATACAGAGATGCTCGTATTACAACAATTTACGAAGGGACATCTCAATTGCAGGTAGTGGCTGCACAAAGATATGTCACAAACGGAGCTTATCTCAATCAGATTAAAGAGTATGAAAAGATTGAAATAAAGTCAGAATTCACACAATTGAAAAAGATACTTGTTTCTATGACAGAACAATATCAGCAGGCTGTTGCAATTGTTTCAGGTGGTGATACAGAATTTATTGATTTTCACGCAAGAAGACTTGTGGAAATGGCATCCCATATTATCATGTCTTATCTTCTTATAATTGATGCCCAGTCAGACAGAAGATTCAGAGACTCTGCCATTATTTTTACAAATAAGTCTAAAGCCTGGAATGACGAAAGATACTCTTATATTGCTGATTTTGCACCATGTGATCTTAACCAGTTTCTTGCAGTAAAGGAAGAATATCTGCCGGAATCGTAATTGTTTTATAAAATCTGTACATTTGCAAAATTTGATTAATCTTGCTTATAATTCATTTATGTACAGAATTTCAATATGGGGAACGGGTAATGTGGCCTATCGGCTTTCAATTGAATTGAAAGCCGCTGGTCACTCTATTCCTTTTATTTGTGGAAGAAACGTGACATCCGGGAAAAAGTTGGTACGCATCCTTAACAAAGAAGAAAATAATCCACATAAAGTTGAAGAGGCAACATTTTTTACTAATGACTTCCATTCTTTGAAAGACTCTGACATAATAATTCTTGCAGTATCTGATGACGTAATACAAACTTTGGCAAAAGAATTTGCCACAATTACTTTTAAAGACAAAAAAATACCACTCCTGATACATACGAGCGGTGCAACTTCTATCGAAGCACTCGAATGTTATCCATTTACAGGTGTTTTATATCCTTTAATGACCTTAAGTAAAATTAAACCTGTAAATTTTAAATTAGTACCATTTCTTATTGAGTCCTACTCGCCCGAGGGAGAAAAGATCCTCAAAGATATTGTGTTGTCTTTGGGTTCTGAATATATGATATCTACATCTGACGAAAGACTTAAAATGCATTTAGCCGCTGTATACGTGAGTAATTTTGTCAATTACCTGATTGGATTAGCATTCGATATTTCAAAACCAAATCAGGAACTACTTATGCCATTGGCAATTGAGACTGTCAGAAAAGCTTTTTTATACGAACATCCTTCTATTGTTCAGACAGGACCTGCCAAACGAGGTGACATTCAAACAATTTCAAAACATCTGAAGCTGCTCGAAGGAATGAGTGAACACAGATATGTCTATGAAATGCTCTCTAAATTGATTTCGAAACAATAATCATATAATTATTAATGTAATGTCTAACTATAAATACAAACTTTCTTCTATTAAAGCCTTTGCCTTCGACGTAGATGGTGTATTCACTGACGGCAATGTGCTTGTAACTGATAGTGGGGACCTACTTAGAAGTCACAATGCCAAAGATGGATTTGCAGTAAGAATGGCGTTGCTCAATGGTTATCCTGTTGCCATCATTACCGGTGGAATTTC
>DOVA01000029.1 GCA_003520315.1 Rikenellaceae bacterium
TTGTATAATAATACTATCAAAAACTAAACAATAAATCAACGATTGCTGTTGAACAATATGTATACTTTATGCTATTCTATAATTAACAATTGAATATAAATAGCCTAAACCTCTTTGAGGCATGGCATTAAAACCAACCAAGGTATAGAGCTCCTCGTCAGAGCACCTTGGTTGGTTATATCGGGAAACTGGTATAGGTGACGCAAGTCATCGCTGGCGGGGAGNNACATAAAACTTATACGAAAACTATGAAATACGTTGCTCCAGTTATTCTTATTTTACACGTTTTTATCCTGCCATTTTTAGGTAATAAAAGTATATCCTGGGAAATGGTTATTATGATTTTTATTTATTTTTGGCTTGGTGTAGCTATTGGGGAGGAGGTTGGAAAAAAACAAGATAATTAAAAACCCAAATAAAATATGAATAATTTTATAAAAGAAAATTGGTTTAAGAGAGGTACAATTTTAGTAGTTTTAATTATAATTGGTGGATTTTTTTATTGGCACGAATTAAGACCAGCTCAAATCAAGAAAGAATGTTCTTGGGTGAAGGTGGTTATTCCTGAGCAACAGCAAGTTACAAAGGAAGAAGTTTTGGCTAGCCTAGAATCAGAAGAATATAAAGAATGTTTAGAGAGAAATATAAATAATATAGGCAACTACAAGAGTCCATGTGATATACTTTACTTAAAGAAAGAACAAGATTATATCCCTGAAAAAACATATTACAGAGAAGCACAAAAAACAGAATACGATTTTTGTTTACACAGCAAAGGTTTATAAATTGAAAAAATATAAAATAAAACAAAAATATGGAACAAAATAAAAAAGATTTATTGTGTAAGGTAGGCTTATTTTTATTTGGCATATTCGCAACAGCTATGTTTGGTGCTATTTATGCTATGATTAATGTTATTTTTTTGAGTGTTCAGAAACAGGAACTTGTTTTATTACAGAATGCGTTGAAAACGATCAAGAGTGTTTAGACGAAACTTATGATCCAAGAACAGGACAGTCAGGCTCTTGCTGTTCTCTTTACGAAACAAAAGAAGTTTCGTTGAGAGATAGATTCTTAGATTAAAATTTACAGTTTTATTTGTGGGTGCGGTTTGGGTTTATTTGTTGGGGGAGTGTTGATGGGAAGATATAAAAAATCATAATTTTATTAATTTTGACGTATTGCCTAAACAGGATTATACTAAAGAAAAAGAACAATTAATACAAAAGTATTATGACAAAGCAATTCAAAGCTATAGGGAAAAAAGAATTAGCGAAGCTGTCTATAAAGGAACGACAGGATTACTCGGAAGCCCCGAAGAAGCATCTTACGGAGAACGCAGAATTAATGCGTCAAGCATTAATACAGGGAGTCAAAGAGAAAGTGAAAACATTATAATAAATTACAAAAATATGAAACAATTAGAAGAGAAAATAAAGAGGGTAAACGAATTAGCAGCGAAGAACAAAGTGACAGAAGAGGAGGCACAAAAAGATTTGGATGAACTAAATAGGATAGCGAAGAAACCAGAACATCTAAACAGAATGATAAATTTCTTAACAAAGACAGGGCAGATAAAGGATTAATTTATTAAGTATTGTGAAGAAACAATACAGATATATAAGCAGGGAATAATTAGTGAGGTTGTCTACAAAGAAACAGCAGGGCTACTTGGAAGCTCAGAAGAAGTTTCATAAGGAAAGCACAGAATTAATGGGTTAAGCATTAATACAGGGAGCTAGAAAGAAAATTAAAACATTATAATAAATTATAAAAATATGACAAAATTAGAGGAAAAAGAGAAAAAATTAAAGGAGTTGGCAGCGAAGAACAAATCAACGCCAGAAGAAAGGAAGAAGACGCTAGACAGATTAAACAGGATAGCGAAGAAGCCAGAACATGTTAAAAGAATGGTAGATTTCCTAAAAATAACAGGACAAATTCCAGGAATTACACCAGAAGAAGAAAAAGAGTATTGGGATAATATACGTAAAAAATCATAAAAATCTAAATTAGAAATTATTTGCATTTTTTCATATTAATGATATTGTTAAATTAATATGCAAAAAGAAGCAAGAGCACGAATTAAAATTAATGATTTATTGCTGAATTCTGGGTGGAGGTTTTTTGCTAATGAAAATGGAAGCGCAAATGTAATACTTGAGGGAAACATAAATCTTGAAGAAGTCGGTGATGATTTTGAAAAAGTGAATACAGGATTTGTTGATTATCTTTTATTAGACGAAAAGAATTTTCCAATATGTGTTTTAGAGGCAAAATCAGAAGATAAAGATCCCTTAGTGGGAAAAGAGCAAGCCAGAAACTATGCAAAGTCACTCAATATCAAATATGTCATCTTATCTAACGGCAATCAGCACTACTTCTGGAATATCATAAAAGGTAATCCTCAAATAATTACTACTTTTCCTACATGTGAAAGCATAAAAGAAAGTAAGGCTCTAAATGCAGATCCTTCAAGGCTTTATAACGAAGAAATCAAGGAAGACTACATAGCTGTTGTCAAAAACCCTAGATATTATGAAGCTCCTGAGTACAAGGAACCTGAACTTAGAAAACAGTTTCTAAGCGATCAGGGATTAAGATTCCTAAGACCTTATCAGATCAATGCCATCAAAGCACTTCAGAAGTCCGTTAGGGACGGGAACCAAAGGTTCCTCTTTGAGATGGCTACAGGAACCGGAAAGACCTTAACCTCAGCAGCGGTAATACGACTCTTCTTAAGAAGTGGAAATGCCCACAGGATCCTATTCCTTGTTGATCGAATCGAGCTTGAGAACCAGGCCAAGAAAAACTTCCAAAACTACCTCCTTCCTGATTACAGGACTGTAGTCTTTAAGGAAAGCACTGAAGACTGGAGAAAGGCTGAAGTGGTAGTATCTACTGTCCAGACCCTTATGTTTAATAACAAGTTTAAGGACTACTTCAAACCGACAGATTTCTCCTTACTAATCGCTGATGAGAGCCACAGATCTATTAATGGTAACTACAGGGCAGTCTTCGAGTACTTTATAGGATATAAGCTAGGGTTAACTGCTACGCCAAAGGATTACATAAAGAACGTGGATGTAAATAAGCTTAAGTCAACCGATCCAAGAGCCTGGGAAAAAAGACAGCTTCTTGACTCATATAAGACATTTGGATGTGAAAGCGGTGAGCCTACTTTTAGATACTCACTCCTTGACGGAGTAAAGGATGGCTACCTCCTCAACCCTACTGTTGTTGACGCAAGAACAGATATAACTACGCAGCTTCTTGCTGAAGAAGGATATGCAGTAATTACACAAAATGAAGATGAAGATGAAGAAGATCAGGAAGAGACATTCTTTGCCAAAGACTTTGAGAAGAAATTCTTCTCCGATGAAACAAACAGGATCTTTATGAAGACCTTCCTTGAGAATGCCAAAAGGGATCCAATAACTGGGGAGATCGGTAAGAGCATAGTATTCTGCGTAAGCAGAAAGCATGCTGCAAAAATAACTCAACTGTTAAATGAGTTTGCTGATAACATATTCCCGGAGAAATATCAATCTGACTTTGCAATGCAGATCACTTCAGATGTCATGGATGCACAGGTATATACCGTAAACTTCCAGAACAATAACCTAAGTGGAAATACTAAGTTCCTCGATAATTATAAGTCATCAAAGACAAGGGTATGTGTAACTGTAGGGATGATGACTACTGGGTACGACTGCGAAGATTTGCTTAACATAGTTCTTTTAAGGCCTATCTTCTCCCCCACTGACTTCATACAGATAAAGGGAAGAGGTACAAGAAAGTATGAATTCAGCTACAAAGAAAAAGATGGTTTCCATGTCCTCGAAAGAAGAGAAGATAAGGACACCTTTAAGCTGTTCGACTTCTTTGGAAACTGCGAGTACTTTGAAGAAAAGTACACCTATGATGAGATCATAAAGCTGCCAAAGCCTAAATCTACTGGAGAGACCCCTGGAACACCACCAGTAGATATCGACTTTTACGAGAACCACGAGCCTGATCCTCTTAAGTTCATAAAAGAGACTCCAGTAGGGGTTGAAGGTATGAAGATAGATAGGATGTTTTTCGATAAGTTTGAAAGCCAGGTCAAGGAAGATGTTGTTGCCAAAGAGCAATATGAACAAGGCAACTATGGTGCTGTCGAAAGATATCTTGAAGAAAAGATAATGAATAAGCCCTTTGAGTACTATACTTGGGAGAAGTTGAAAAGATCGATTGGTTTAGACAGAAGAGTTACAGTTAAGGAGATCCTTGACAAGATCTTTGGAGCTATCCCCTCGTTCAAGTCAAAAAGAGAGCTTATTGAGGATGAATTTGAGACATATCTTCTAACAAGACCAGTCTCTTCTGACAAGTACTACGAGATCAAAAGGTTCTTTGAGACGTATATCCTCGATAAAGATGTCAGAAGGATCGTGGAGGATAAGAAATTCCAATTACTAGGTAGTGAAGTAAGCACATATACCATGGCTGATCTAGACAGGTTGGGAACAGACAACATGTGGCAAATAGTGGACTACATCAATGACAATGTAAATGTATCAAAATTCGTAGCTTAGGAGGAGCAAATGCTAAATTTTGACATCAAGAAAAAGATAAATTCGCTTAGAGATATACTTGTTGGCAAGGTCCCCGATCCAAAGGCTCAGGTCGAGCAGATAACAATAGCTCTTATCTACAAGTTCATGGACGATATGGACCAACAGTCAGTCAGTATCGGTGGTGAACCATCATTCTTCACCAACGGCTATGAGCAGTTTGCCTGGTCCAAATTGATGGATAAACGCCTGGGCGGGGAAGCACGACTGGACCTATACGTGCGGGCTCTGGGCCA
>DOVA01000053.1 GCA_003520315.1 Rikenellaceae bacterium
CTTACGGGAATTACATTCCTGATTATATTGGCCCCGACTTCAAACTCTCAGGGCCTGCAGAGAGTTGCATCTGATCTTTTGCATTATCTCGTACCATCACTGATGTTCTTCTATTGGATTGTTTTTGAAGAGAGGGAATTACAGTATAGTTATATATGGAGCTGGATTATATATCCGTTTGTTTTTATGTTCTGGGGCTTATACCTTGCAATAATGAAGGAGGACTATCTCTATCCCTTCTTTGACATAAACAAACTCGGAATATTGATAGTCCCCTATCTGGCCGGCATGACTATTGCTGTTTTTCTTATATGCAGTTTTCTGGTTTTTCTAAGGAAATGTCTCTCAGTTCATAGAATCAGCTAAGCTTGTGAATAGTAAGCCCGCTTCTCAGTTTTGGCTCGAACCAGGTTGTCTTTGGCGGCATTATATTGCCAGTATCTGCTATATCGATAAGCTGTCTCATAGATACAGGATATAAAGCAAAGGCAGCAGCCATTTTACCTGAGTCAACGCGTTTCTTCAGCTCACCTAAACCTCGGATACCTCCGATGAAGTCAATACGTTTTGATGTTCTCAGATCTTTAATATCCAAAAGCTTGTCGAACACAAGATTTGAAATAATTGTGACATCGAGCACTCCGACAGGATCATTCTCATCATATTTTCCGGGTTTTGCTGTGAGTGAATACCAGCAACCATCAATATACATGGAAAAATTGTGAAATGTATCTGGCCTGTAAATTTCACTTCCTTTTTTCTCGACCGTGAAATCATATTTAAGTTTTTCAACGAACTCGGAAGGTGTCATACCGTTAAGGTCTTTAACTACACGATTGTAGTCCATAATTTTAAGATGACTTTCCGGAAAGACAACAGCGAGAAAATAGTTATATTCTTCATCTCCTGTGTGGTGAGGATTGTTTCTTCTCTTTTCCTCTCCAACGAGTGCTGCAGCAGCTGTTCTGTGATGTCCATCGGCAACGTAAAATGCTGGTATATCAGAGAATATATCAGTTATTCTTTTGATAGTTGTATTGTCTTCTATTAGCCATAATTTGTGTCCAAAACCATCTTCTGCTACAAAATCGTATTCAGGTGTACTCTTAACAATTTCCGATACCGTTTTATTAATCTCGTCATTGTCGGGATATGCAAAGAAAACGGGTTCAAGATTGGCATTTTGAATGCGAACATGAATCATTCGGTCTTCTTCTTTATCCTTTCTGGTGAGTTCGTGCTTTTTGATCTTTCCTGAAAGATAGTCATCAACGTTGGCTCCAACAACAAGTCCGTACTGAGTCCTTTCTCCCATTGTTTGAGCGTAAACATAATACATCTCTTTTTTGTCTTGAACCAGCCATCCTTTCTGCTGCCATAATTTGAAATTTTCAACAGCCTTGTCATAGGCTTTCTGGGAATGTTCATCAATTATAGGGTCAAAATCAATCTCAGGTTTAATGATATGTAACAGAGATTTCTCTCCTGCAAGTGATTTTGCCTCTTCGGAGCTAAGGACATCATAGGGAGGTGATGCTACTTCGTGTGCAATCTCTTTTGGAGGGCGTATAGCTGCAAAAGGTTTAACTTTTACCATATTATCTTTACTGTTTACTCTATTTGTTAAGTTGAACTGTTCTGTCATCCGCAGTGAAAAATCTTATTATCTGATTTGCAGCAGCAAGTCCGGCATTGATGTTTGCTTCTGCAGTTTCTGCTCCCATTTTTTTAGGAGTAGCATAGACTCTTATACCAAACTTTTCGTTGAGTATTGCCTGGTTGTCTGCAGCAACATCTGTTGCATATTTAAGATCGCTTCTCTCTTCGAGAACTTTAATAAGTCCATCTTCATTAATTACCTCTTTTCGGGCTGTGTTTACTAAAACGGCTCCCTTAGGCATTTTATTAATAAGGTCGTAACCTATTGATTTTTTAGTTTGATCAGTGGCAGGTATATGAATTGAAAGATAATTTGAATGTTCGTAAAGTTCATCGAGATTATTAACCGGAGTTACACCGGAGCTTTTAATTGATTCAGCATTTACATATGGATCAAATGCTATGACATTCATGCCAAATCCCTTTCCCAATTCGGCAACAAGCCGTCCTACATTGCCAAAAGCCTGGATACCAAGAGTCTTCCCCTTTAGCTCAACACCTGTGCCCGGAGTAAAACAGTTTCTTGACATGTAGATCATCAACCCTATTGCAAGCTCTGCAACAGCATTAGAATTCTGTCCAGGGGTGTTCATGGCTACAATCCCTCTTTCACTGCAGGCATTAAGGTCAAGATTATCATATCCGGCGCCTGCGCGTACAACAATTTTCAACTTTTTTGCAGCGTTTATTACCTCTTTTGTCACCTTGTCGGAGCGGACGATTAATGCATCCTCGTCTGCTACTGCTGTGTAAAATTCATCACTTGAAGTATATTTTTCGAGTAGTGCTAAAGTGTAACCTGCACCTTCAACTATTTTTCTTATTCCGTCAACTGCAACTTTAGCAAATGGTTTTTCTGTGGCAACTAATACTTTCATAACCTTAACTGTTTAATTTTTCAAATTCCTGCATACATGAAATCAATGCTTTAACGCTTTCAACAGGGCATGCGTTGTATATTGAAGCACGGAAACCTCCTACTGAACGGTGTCCCTTGATACCAACCATTCCTCTCTCTTTGGCAAATGCCATGAAAGCATCTTCTTTGTCTTTGTAACCTTCTGCCATCACAAAGCATACATTCATCAGTGATCTGTCCTCTTTGGCTGCAGTGCCAACAAACATTTTGTTACGATCTATCTCATTGTACAGAAGAGCTGCCTTTTCTTTATTTTGCCTGTATATTGCCTGGAGACCGCCAAATCCCTTGAGCCATTTGAGAGTCTCTGTCATAACAAAAATTGAGAATACAGGCGGAGTATTGAACATTGACTGTTCCTTTATGTGAGTTCTGTAGTCGAGCATTGTAGGCAGGTAGCGAGATACTTTGCCTAAAATATCTTCACGAACTATTACGAATGCAACGCCGGCAGGGCCAACATTTTTCTGGGCTCCTCCATAAATAAGTGCATACTTGCTTACATCAACCGGACGACTCATAATGTCGGATGACATATCAGCTACAAGGTTGACAGGGCAGTCTATGTCTTCGTGAATCTCAGTACCGTAAATAGTGTTGTTTGTTGTAATGTGGAAATAATCCAAATCTTTAGGAATCTCATATCCTTTAGGTATATAGTTGAAGTTTTTATCTGAGGATGAGGCAACAGCAAAGGCATTACCGATACCTTGGGCCTCCTTAAGTGCTTTCTTTGCCCATACACCTGTTTCGAGATAACCTGCTTTATTTTCCAGCAGGTTCATTGCAACGTACAGGAATTGAAGACTTGCGCCTCCTCCAAGGAACAATACATGATACCCTTCAGGAATGTTAAGTAGCTCTTTCCATAGTGCACGACACTCTTCC
>DOVA01000137.1 GCA_003520315.1 Rikenellaceae bacterium
AGGAATCGAGAAACATATTGTTTGAGGGCAACGGATATAGTCCTGAATGGCATCAAGAGGCCGAAAGGAGAGGACTTCGCGGTATTAAGGATTTACCGAATGCGTTTAACACTTATCTGGAAGAGAACAGTGTCAGGCTTTTTGAAGAGACTGGAGTATTGACCAGACGTGAGGTTGAAGCCAGATATGAGGTGATGAATGAGACATTTGTCAAAAAACTGCAAATTGAAGCAAGGGTTCTTGGGGATCTTACACAAAATCACATAATTCCTACAGCCATCAAATTTCAGAACACTCTTATAGAAAATCTCAGAGGTATCAAGGAGCTTTTTGACGAGGAAGAATATCGTCAGATGTCTGAAAATCAGCTTATGACAATTCGAAAGATATCCGGATACATTGAAACTTTACGAAAGAATACCAAGGAGCTTATTGAGGATCGAAAAATTGCTAACAAAGTGGAAGATATGGCTCAAAGGGCAAGACTATACTATGACAATGTTTTACCAACGATGACTAAAATACGGATAGTGGTCGACAAGCTTGAAATGCTGATAGACGATGAATTGTGGCCCCTTCCCAAATATAGAGAACTTCTTTTCTGGAGATAGATATGGACAACGGTACAGAGGCTCAAAGGTATGCGCAAAGGGGTGTATCCTCATCTAAGGAGGAGGTACATAATGCAATAAAAGATGATGATAAGGGATTGTTTCCTGATGCATTTTGCAAAATTGTTGCTGATAAGCTTAGTAATGACCCCGAATACTGTCTTGTAATGCATGCTGATGGTGCCGGTACTAAATCATCTCTGGCATATGCCTATTGGAGAGAGACAGGAGATATGAGTGTTTGGAGCGGAATTGCTCAGGACGCTATTGTTATGAATACAGATGATCTTATTTGTGTAGGAGCTTGTGAAAATATTTTACTCTCTTCTACAATCGNNGCATCAACGGTGCTGTAATCGCAGCAATAATAGAGGGTTCAAGAATTTTTTCCGAGAAGATGAGATCTTACGGAATCGATATTATTTTAACAGGAGGAGAGACTGCTGATGTTGGAGATCTTGTGCAGACAATAATTGTTGACAGTACTGTTTGTGCAAGACTGAAAAGAAGTGAAGTTATTGATAATGCCAACATTAAAGCCGGAGACGTGATTGTGGGGCTTGCCTCATTTGGAAAAGCTGTTTATGAAGAGGAGTATAATGGTGGAATAGGCAGCAACGGACTTACTTCTGCAAGACATGATCTTTTTTCTTCTTATGTTGGACAAAAATATCCCGAGACTTATAATAACCAGATTCCAAAGGAGTTGGCTTATACTGGTTCCAAAAGATTAGATGATATTGAACCCGAAACAGGCCTTACTTATGGCAAATTACTTCTTTCTCCTACAAGAACATATGCTCCTGTTGTCAAAAAAATGCTTGAAAGTTACAGGGATAAAATACATGGTATGGTCCACTGTACAGGAGGGGCTCAGACTAAAGTATTGAATTTTGTTGACAATGTCAACGTTGTTAAGAACAATCTTTTTTCTGTTCCTCCTCTTTTTAGAGCGATTCAGAGTGAATCCAAAACACCTTGGAAGGAGATGTACAAAGTATTTAATATGGGGCACAGACTTGAGATATACACTGATCTGGCTACAGCTTTGAAACTGATTGAAATTTCAGAGAGCTTTGGAGTTGAAGCAAAAGTAATTGGTAAGGTGGAGCAGTCAAGACAGACTCAAGTAAAGATAATTACTGAATATGGAGAATTCACATATGAGAAGTAAAAGAAACATAGTATTTTTTTTTACGGTTATCTTAGCAGTAGCTTGTTCTCCTAAGAAAGTTGCAAATAACACATATCAAAGCATTCCAATTATTGAGAAAGCTTTAAGAGATACCTCTTCAGTCTATTTTGCTGACTATGGTAGTTATCCTTCTGATTTGAAACAGCTCCCGATTGGTATTTTTGATTCAGGAACAGGGGGATTGACTGTTCTTGAAGCCTTTCTATCAATGGATGAATTTAATAATGAGTCGTTTAGATATCTTGCGGATCAGGCAAATATGCCATATGGCAATTATGCTGCTGCAAACAAATTGGACTATTTCAGAGAGCTTGTTGTGAAGGATGCACTTTTCCTTACCACAGAGCCTAATCATTCCAAGATAATTGTTATAGCGTGTAACACAGCGACAGCTTATGGTTTGAAAGATGTTCAATATCTTTTGGAAAAAGGCGTGCCTGGGGTATCAGTTATCGGAGTGATAGATGCAGGTGTAAATGCTTCTCTCGATAAGGTCAGATTTGATGGAAATGTTGCAATAGGAGTAATGGCTACTGTTGGTACAATTTCTTCAGGAGGATATCAGAAAACAATTAAATCTTCTGCTTTAAAAAGAGGGTTTAAAGATGAAATAAAAGTTGTGTGTCAACCAGGGATGGGTTTTGCTGAGGCTGTTGACATGGAGGTTGATTATATTGATAAAAATGCTGTCGCCATCCGTGATAACTATAGAGGCCCTGTTATAGGAAATGATTCAATTTCCATAGATACTACTTTGCTTGACAGGTACAGGTTTAATTTTGCCAACAACTCGATGCTCTATAAAAAAAGTGGAAACAGATATGTGACCATACAGCTTAATTCTGCGGCAAATTATGCAAGATTATACTTAGTCAATCTTATAGAGAGACACAGATTGAGAGATGGAGAAACACCTATCGACAATATAATCCTGGGCTGTACTCATTATCCATTTTTGCTTGATACTCTCAACAAAGTGGTTTCGGAACTTCGGGATTATACAAAAGACGGAGATAAGATTTATGATAAGATTTTACCAAACGATTTTGAATTTATTGATCCGTCTATTTATACAGCCAGAGAAGTTTATCAAAAATTAAAAGACCGGAAGCTTCTTTCTGACACATATCCTGCAAATAAATTAAAAGCATTTATAACAGTTCCTGCGGCAACGGTAAGTCCTGAAAATATAGATAAAAACGGAAATTTCACATATCAGTTTAAGTATGGAAGAGAAGCAGGAAGTGAAATTCAAACAGTTTGCACAGTTCCTTTTTCAATACAAAATCTTAATCCAGACAATCTTCTCAGAATTGAGGAGAGATTGCCTCATACATGGCATTTTTTGAAGGAGGAGCTTAAATGATAATTTTTAACTGATGATTTACGCTCCGACAATATCTAAAGAGGAGTTGGAAATACTCCCTCAGGCATCATTTGATGGAGAGATAGGTATAATTGACAAAAAAGGAGAGAAATATGACAAGGCAATTGCTTACCTCTCATCTCAGAGGATTATTGGATTTGATACCGAAACAAAGCCAATATTTCAGGCCAATGTAAAAAAAAACAGTGTTGCTCTATTACAATTGGCAGGCAAAGATAAAGCTTTCATCTTCAGGCTTCACCATCTCGGTCTTACAGATGATCTCTGTAAAATACTGTCTTCAAACAAAATCATAAAAGTTGGTGTGGCAGTTCAGGACGACATCAGAGGATTGCAACGTCATTGTAAATCTGTTCCTAAGGGTTTTGTAGATCTTCAGGCGGTAGGGATAAACTGGGGCATCAGAGAGAAAAGTGTCCGCAAAATGGCTGCAATAATACTTGGGGTAAAGATATCCAAGTCACAACAGCTTTCTAACTGGGAAACAGATGAACTTTCACGTGCACAAGTTTTGTATGCAGCTACAGATGCCTGGATTTGCCAAAGAATGTATCTTAAGCTTTTAAGTACGCCTAAATCTCCAAGAATTGAAGAAGACGAGCAGATAAAAAATGGTTAAAATTTTCTTAAAGAGATCGAGAGAAGAGTCGCTTGAGAGATTTCATCCATGGATTTTTTCAGGTGCCATTCAAAGGATCGAAGGCAGTCCTGCTGAAGGAGAACTTGTTGCAGTGTATTCTTTTGACGGAAAACTTCTTGGGACAGGTCATTATCAGAGTGGTTCGATTGCAGTTAGAATCCTTGAGTTTGGTACTGACAAACTATCTGATAGATTTTGGATTGAGAAACTTTTGGCTTCATATAATTTCAGAAGGAAACTGGGTCTTACAGAAAGCTCTACTACTAATGCATATAGACTTGTTCACGGCGAAGGAGACATGCTCCCAGGCCTTGTTATTGATATTTACGATGATACTGCAGTGTTACAGGCTCATTCTGCAGGTATTTATCTTGTCAGAAATCAGATATCTGATGCACTATTAGAACTTTATGGCGGGAAATTAAGAGCTGTTTACGATAAAAGTTCAGGCACAGTGCCGTCAAGAGAAATTTTCAATCCTGTTGATGCTTATCTCTTTGGTGAAAAAGCTACTCCTGCAACTATTTTGGAAAACGGAAAGATATTCAATGTTGACTGGTGCCATGGTCAGAAAACAGGCTTTTTTCTCGATCAGAGAGACAACAGAGCCTTGATGGAACATTATGCAAAAAACAGAAATGTACTAAATCTTTTCTGTTATACCGGCGGGTTTTCAATCTACGCTCTTGCAGCCGAATCCACTTCGGTTGCTTCTGTCGACAGTTCTCGTAGTGCCGTAGAGCTGCTTGAAAAAAACGTAGAATTAAACAGACAATCAGGTATTATATCCAAAGAAGCTTTGCATAAATCTTTTTGCACAGATGCTGTTGAATATATGAAAAGTGAGGGGAAGGAAATATATGATTTGATAGTAGTTGATCCACCTGCATTTGCTAAACACAAAAGTGCACTTTCAAATGCGCTTAGAGCCTATCAGCGACTTAATGCCGCTGCAATAGAGAAAGTTGCACATGGAGGCATAATATTTACATTTAGCTGCTCACAAGTTGTTGACAAGATATCTTTTGCTCAAACTATATTTTCTGCAGCAGCTGAGACTGGAAGGGCAGTAAGGATACTGCACAGACTTGCACAAGCTCCCGATCATCCTGTAAACATTTATCATCCTGAAGGAGAATACCTCAAGGGATTAGTCCTCTTTGTTGAGTAATTATATATCTTTGTCTTGTTATGGAACAATTGGAGATAAAAGAAGCGAGCAAGGAGGAGATGTATAAGTTGCTTCTTCCTCAAGTGGCGTCATTGACCGAGGGAGAGGAGGACATTATTGCCAACATGGCCAATGTGGCTTCAGCAATAATGATGACCTTTAAACATCTATGGGTAGGGTTTTATATTGTAAGACCGGACAATTCGCAATTTGGCAGATCTCTGGTTCTGGGTCCATTTCAAGGTCCTATTGCCTGTACAAGGATTGCATATGGCAAAGGGGTTTGTGGAACTTCCTGGAAGGAGAAAAGGAGTCTGATAGTTGCCGATGTTGATAAATTTCCCGGACATATAGCTTGTAGCTCATTTTCGCGTTCAGAGATTGTAATTCCGATTTTTGGAGAATTTGAGAGCAAGGATGGAGAAAATTGTAAAGAGCCGGGCGAAGTTAAAGCTCTGCTCGATATTGACAGCAAATTTCTGGACAGTTTTGACGATATTGACAGAGAATATCTTGAGATTTTAGTCAAAAACATAAAGTTCACATAATGAATAGATGGCGCTTAACAAATCTTTGTGTGTTTACCTTGTTTTATTGTGCTTTCTTCTTTATTGCGGGATGTTCGGTCAAGGTGCCAAAAGAGGCTGTTGTCGGGGTAAGTGAGGAACTTGCCGAAATGAGGACTGTCAATATCTCTAATGTGCGGTATAATTTACTGTTTGAAATTCCGAAGGAGAGAGCAAATAATGTTGAGGGGATTCTTTCACTTACATTTGATGTTAAAAAGAGAACACATATCGTTCTTGATTTCAAGCAGGGAGATTCTTCGGTAATAAGCGTTACTGTTAATGGCAAGCCAGGTAAATATGTTTTTGAGAACGAACACATTATTCTTTCTTCAAGGCAGATTTTAAAAGGAGAAAATCAGGTTAACATAAAGTTTCATGCTGGGGATCAATCACTAAACAGAAGAGAAGATCTTCTTTATACTCTATTAGTTCCTGACAGGGCAAGAACGCTTTTTCCGTGTTTCGATCAACCTGATATAAAGAGCAAGTACAGTCTTTCTCTCGAAATTCCTGCAGGCTGGGAGGCTGTTGCTAATGGACAGACAGTGCAGAGAGATACTATTAAGCAGAATGATAGTCAATACATTGTGTTTTCTGAAACCGAACCAATACCCACATATCTTTTTTCTTTTGTGGTCGGTAAAATGAATAAAATAACTAAAGCTCAGGATGGCAGAAAAGTTTCGATATATCACCGTGAGTCCGCTAAAGATAAAATTGCTCAGTGTGATGAGATTTTCTCTCAGATTTTTTCCGCGTTGAGATGGATGGAGGATTACACAAATGTCAAATATCCTTTTACAAAATATGATATTATTATAATTCCCGGTTTTCAGTATGGAGGGATGGAACATATGGGAGCAACTCTCTATTCTGACAAAACCATGTTTCTGTCTGACAATCCGACAATAGCGGAGAAGCTCGCCAGGGCAGAGCTTGTGGCTCACGAAACAGCCCATATGTGGTTTGGCGATTATGTGACAATGAAGTGGTTTGACGAGGTGTGGACAAAAGAGGTATTTGCCAACTGGTTTGCGAAAAGGATGGTGGCTCCACTTTTTCCTGAAGTCAACCATCAATTGAATTTTTTGAATTCATATTTTCCTGCTGCTTATGCAGAAGATAGAACTGCGGGAGCGACTCCTGTGAGGCAGGAACTTGATAATCTGAACAATGCCGGTCTTGTGTATGGAAATATTATCTATGATAAAGCACCAATTGTAATGGATAAACTGGTGAGGATGGTGGGAGAAGATAATTTTAAGAAAGGGATAAGGGAATATCTTGAAAATTATTCTTATGGCAATGCTACGTGGAATGATCTTATTAATATTCTTGACAAATTTTTTGACAAGGATTTAAAACAATGGAGCCATGTTTGGATAAATGAAGCTGGTATGCCTCGGATAACAGCAACTATTTCTGGTGATTCAACAGTTTGGAAGACAGATGATCCAATGGGAAGAGGCCTGTTCTGGGAACAACCTTTGAGTTACAAGATTGAAAATTCTTATCTTTTACCAAACGTTGACGGCAAAGGCTATGGTTACTTCATGCTTGACAGGGAGACTTCTGAATATCTTCTGGGCAAGTTTGCAGATTATCGATTTTCGAACACGTACAAAGATACTTCTGTGGTTTACAATGATCTTGCAAGATGCTCCTTATTGATAACTCTCTATGAAAATCTTTTGCACAACAATCTCGATCCTGTCTCTTTTTGCAACGCTTTGACCAAATACGTCCCATATGAAGACAATCCGCTGATATTGTCGAGGGCTTTGTCATATCTTTCGGATGTTTTTGTTTCTTATATTTATGAGAATGGCTCATCCTTTAATGATGGTGGTATGCCTGCAAAAATTGAGCAAACTCTCTTGAACATGTTTGAGAACAGGGAGCGTATGGAAGACCGTCTGCTTGCATTCAGAACTTTTTACGGTATCTGTAGTTCCCGGGAGGGGGTAAATTTGCTCTATTCAATTTGGAAAGACCCAGGTAGTTTTAAGGCTGTTAAGCTTGGAGAAAGGGAGTTGACAAATCTTTCATATGCTGTGCTGTTGCGTCTGCCTGAGATTTATAATGAGGTTAAAACAATTCAAGTTCAGCGAATTACCAATCCAGACAGAAAAGCTGAATTTAATTATATTTTACCGTCTCTTTCGGGTTCAAAAGAGGTGAGGGATTCTGTATTTCAATCTTTGCTTTTGGACAAAAACCGACAGGTGGAGCCATGGACACAAATGTCTCTGGGCTTTTTGAATCATTATTCCAGACAGGAAAGTTCTTTGGAATATATTAAGCCCGGACTCGATATCTTGGAGGAGATACAGAGAAGTGGAGACATTTTCTTTCCTACAGGATGGTTGAGAGCTCTTTTGTCAGGGCATCATTCCGAGAGAGCTGCTGGAATCGTTCAGGAATTTCTCGATACACACAAGAACTATCCTCCTATGTTGAAGAGCAAGATCCTTCAGCAGTCTGATCACCTTTTTAGAGAAAAAAGGTCGAGTACTTTTGTTGGCGGGGAAGAGGTGGATCATCTTCAAAATAAGAAGTGATGATTAGCAGGCAAAGGCAGGCTCTATTAATGGGAGGGATGGTAGTCCTTTGCTGGGCTACTGTAGCGACAGCTTTTAAGATTGCTTTGGCTGAGATGAGCTATCTTCAATTACTATTGATTTCATCTATCATTGCCTTAGTAATATGTTTTGTTGAACTCTTGCGGAGCGGTAAGTTTGGTGAAGTTTTGCAGTTATTGTGTCGCAAAAATGCCCGCAAAGTGGGTGTTTTGATGCTTCAGGCTCTTCTTGCCCCTTTCCTTTATTATCTTGTATTGTTTAAGGCTTATTCGTTATTGCCAGCCCAGATAGCACAGCCTCTCAATTATTCCTGGCAGGTGGTGCTGATATTGATGATGTCGCTTTTTTACAGGCAAAAACTTTCTTTAAGGCAACTCACAGGTGTTTTGATTTGTTTTACCGGTGTTATATCGCTTTCTCTCAACGGGGAGGCTGATATCTCAGGCAAACTCTCTGTTTTGGGTATTGCACTTGCTCTTGGAAGCTCGCTGATTTGGTCTTCATACTGGATTCTTAAGCTTAAAAACGAAATGGATCCTGTGGTTGAGCTGTTCTTTAATTTTCTTTTTGGTTCTGTTTATCTGATAATCATTTCATTTTTTACTCCAATGGAGTGGCCTTCTTTACGGGGGTTTGGTGCTGCTGTTTACGTTGGGTGTTTCGAGATGGGATTTACTTTTATCCTTTGGGCCAAAGCTCTTAGAATGGCTGAGAACAAGATCTCGCTTACACAGTTAACTTATCTTTCTCCTTTGCTTTCTCTGATTTTGATTCATTTTATTCTTGGAGAGAATATTACCTATCTCACTGTTCTGGGGCTGGCTTTGGTGATAGGGGGCATTTATATAACCAATAAGAGAGTATCTGCTCCAGGGGAATCTTAGCAGGATGGTTCTATTTAAGAGATACATCAGAGATACAGCGTTGAAATTTGGCATGAAAGGATTTTTTAATAACTTTGCAATCCCAATATGGTAC
>DOVA01000018.1 GCA_003520315.1 Rikenellaceae bacterium
AATATGAAAAGAAAACAGTAAAGCGGGGGATTTTGATATCATTGTTGATAACTGCCGGATTTTCATTATTAGTTGCATTAATGCCATCAATAGCCGGGTCATTCTCTTCACCATCCGATTCGCAACTTCCAGAACAACTTAGATTAGCGCTAGTTCATGACAGAGCTTCACTTTTGAAGGCGGACGCTTTCAGGTCGTTTGTTTTAATAATTCTTACAGCCGGAGCCCTTTGGCTTGCCATCACCAAAAAACTCCACGTTAAATATTTCTATGTTTTTCTTGCCCTGCTCGTCATTGTAGATCCCTGGAGTATTGACAGACGCTATCTTAATGATTCTCATTTTGTTTCTAAAGTCGATTTTACAAATCAATATGCAAAAAGACCTGTAGATGAGATTATATTACAGGATAAGGATCCCAATTACAGGGTACTTGACTTAAGTGTGAATACATTTAACGATTCCCATGTAAGTTATCATCATAAAACTATAGGCGGATACAGTCCAGTAAAACTTCAGAGATATCAGGATATGATTGATTATCATATTATGCCCGAAATGAGGAGAATATGGGAAGATATTAAGGGGGCTTCCACAATTTCTGAAGCGCAGGCACGACTTGGCGATTATAAGATACTCAACATGCTTAATACTCGCTATATAATTTTTAACGGTTCAAATCCTCCTTTGAGCAATAGCAAGGCAATGGGTAATGCATGGTTCGTAGACTCTTTGGTTTGGGCTGCAAATGCAGACGAGGAAATTGCTTTGCTCGATTCGGTTGATCTGAGACATTCAGCAGTTGTAGATGAGAGGTTCAAAGATTTATTGTCAGGGTTTGTATCCGGAAAGTTTCCGGAAGATTCCTTGTCTTCTACAATTCAACTAACATCATATTCTCCAAATCAGTTAATTTATAAGTATAAGACAAAAAGGGAGAGGATTGCTGTTTTCAGTGAAATATATTATCCTGCAGGGTGGAGTGCGAAAATTGACGGACAACCCGTAGAAATTTTTCGAGTAAATTATATTCTCAGAGCATTGAGAGTTCCTGCCGGAGAGCATGAAATAGAATTTAACTATATGCCTGAGTCAATTGAGAAGGGGGCAACCTACTCGGCCATTGCATCCGGAATTTTAATTATTCTTTTGGTTTTAGGGATTTTATTGGAAATTAAAAGATTGTATTTGAAGAAATAGTATGTGTACAATATGTTAAAGCGATCGTTTGAGACTACAAGTTTCTTAATTTTGTTGATTATAGCTGTTCTGCCTTCTGCACTTATTCTTGAAAGGAATAATGTTGTCGATTTTAATGTAGAACAGGATTCACTTATTATGTCTGCATATACTTTTTCTCCTTCATTGAGTTCGGATGGAATGCGTCAATTTTCTTCAGAACCTACTATTCCGGTTGTTTCTGCTCCATGGAATTTAATAGTGAGTCCGAGTCTTTATCAAAAAATCCTGGCTTATTCACTTTGTCGGGAAAGAATTATAGGGAAACTTAACAGAAAAATAGAGCAGCACTTTATTGCTTTGGTTAATGTCTTATACGCTCCTTCATCTGATTTTTTTATTTATACTCTTAGAAAGATTGTAATTTAATCGTTTTACCTCTTAATTTAATCATCTGTTTTAAAAACAGATACGAGGGCATCTTCAAATTGACAAGTTTGAGGTATGTTGTTTTTATAATTAATAATATTAAATAAAAGGTAAAATATGAGCACAAATATATCACACCCTGAAATAGTAAAGGTATTAAATAAAAAGGCAGTTATTATTTCATCTGTCATTGCTCTTTCAGGTATTGTTTCACTGGTACTTTCATGGTTTCTGGTTGCAAGCATCCTCTTCATTCTTGCAGTTATTTTTTTTCTTTCCAAATCAAAAATTACAGTTTACAAACCGTCCGGAAGTCGTATAAAGAGAGAATCCTTGTATTTTGACAAGGAACATCTTACAATTTTAAAATCTATTTTGGAAGAAGGCGTAGATGAGGGTCATCTGGTTAAATTCGACCAAACTGGCAGTGCCAAAGTTGATATAATTTATTCTGCCGATAAGCAGTTTGCTGCATTTCAGCTTTTTGAATTTGTCCCCCACAAATACGAGGAGTACGCAAAACCGATAACTCAGACAGGTGACTTGGCTAAAAGGTCGGTTGAATACATAGAGCGGTGCAAGAAGGCTTGATCACAACCTGACAATTTAGAACAGAACGAGGCTGCTTTTTTAAGCAGCCTCGTTTTTTTACAATTTTGTTATAACAACTTGATCAATCCCAACCCATTAAGCAAAATAAAGGCAATGGCTACAGGAGCAAGGAATTTAATACCTGAAATTATCCATTTAAAAAGGTTTTCTTTGAATTGAATTGTACCCTCATTGAAAAGTTCATCCATAACATCTGTTTTTTTCATTTTCCAGCCGACAAATAGAACTATTAACATTCCTCCAAGTGGAAGCATAATGTTAGATGTAGTATAATCAAACAAGTCAAAGAGATTTTTACCAAACAATGTGATATCTTTCAGTGTCCCCAGAGAAAGCGAACAGAGAACACCAAAAAAACCGATTACAATAAATGTGAGCAAAGTGGCATTTTTTCTTTTCATGTTAAGTTCTTCCACCAGATAGGCAACTATAACTTCGAGCAAGGATATTGATGAAGTTATAGCTGCAAAAAGGAGAATTGTAAAGAAAACAAATGAGATCAATTGCCCGAATGGCATTTGAGCAAAAATTTGCGGAAGTGTTATAAAAACCAATCCAGGTCCTTCGCCCGGAGAGATACCAAATGCAAACACCGCTGGAATTATTGCAAGTCCGGCAAGCAGTGCAAAAGTGGTATCTGCTATAACGGTGGTTAGTGAGATATTAAGTAAGTTTTCTTTTTTGTCGACGTATGAACCATATGTGATGATACATCCCATCCCAACACTTAAAGAGAAAAAGGCTTGGCCGAGAGCGGCAAGGATACTGCTTGCTTTGAATTTTGAAAAGTCTGGATTGAGAAAGAAACTCAAACCTTGACTTGCTCCAGGCAAAGTAATTGATCTAATTGCGAGAATTATTATTAATATAAAAAGTATCGGCATAAGGATTTTGGAATAACGTTCAATGCCCTTTTTTATTCCTGCAGAGACAATAAAAGCATTTATTCCAAGGTACAGAAGCATCATGGCAGCTGGTCTTACCGGAGAAGCTGTAAAGTTTTTGAATGCAGATGTAAGAGCAACATTGTCGTTTATCAAAAAGCCTTTTGAAAATGAATGGAACAGATATTCTAAAGTCCATCCTCCTACGACTGAATAGAAGCAGGATATCATAAAAGCCGTGGCAACACTTATAATTCCTATTAAAATCCATCCGGAGTGTGGAGCAAGTTTTTTTATTGCTCCTATTGCATTTGATTGAGTTCTTCTTCCAATTACAAATTCAGAAATCATAATTGGAAGGCACAGAAAGATGGCCATAATGATGTAAACTACTATAAAAGCCGCACCACCATTAGTACCTACAAGATAAGGGAATCTCCAAAGATTTCCCAGTCCGACAGCTGAACCTGCAACCGCAACCAATACACCAAAACGGTTACTAAAACCGTCTCTTTTTGAGTTTGTCATAAGCTTTAAGTTTGAAGCAAAGATAAAAAAACGTTTGGTTTTACTTATATTTGGATCTTAATTGCTAATAGACTATGATTAACAGGGTTTGTAAACTTTTTGAAACAGAGTTTCCGATTGTTCAAGGGGGAATGATCTGGTGTAGTGGCTGGCGACTTGCAGCGGCTGTAAGTAACGCTGGAGCTCTTGGTCTTATAGGTGCCGGATCGATGCATCCTGACAATCTCAGACATCATATCAAGAGTTGCAAGGCAGCCACAGAAAAGCCTTTTGGAGTAAATGTGCCTCTTATCTATCCTCAAATCGAGGAGATTATGGATATCATTGTTGAAGAACAAGTACCAATTGTTTTTACTTCTGCCGGCAGCCCTAAAAAATGGACACAGTTTTTAAAAGATAAAGGGATTAAAGTAGTACACGTTGTCTCAAGTACTGTTTTTGCAGTTAAAAGCCAGGAGGCAGGGGTAGATGCTGTGGTTGCTGAGGGTTTTGAAGCAGGAGGTCACAATGGCAGGGAAGAGACAACCACATTTTGTCTTATACCAAATGTCAGACGGGCTATAGATATTCCGCTTATTGCTGCAGGAGGGATTGCTTCTCGTCAAAGTTATGAGGCTGCCTTTGTTCTGGGCGCAGAAGGGGTACAGATAGGTACTCGGTTTGCCCTTTGTGCAGAGAGT
>DOVA01000215.1 GCA_003520315.1 Rikenellaceae bacterium
GGCAATGAGCGACGAACGTATTGCCGGTATGAATGATTTTAGAAATGGTTCTAAGGTTACTGATGATCTTTGGGGCTCAAAAATTAAAAACAAGGGTTTAAATGGATATGCAAAGCTGGGCATACCCTTGAATGAGAGTAACTCAAAAAATGTGGCTGCTGTGGTGGACTATTCAATGTATGACATGAATTCTTTTTTTGGTTATAAAAGTTATGATGCAACTCAGAATTCAGTTTTTGTTAATTTAATGTTGCAGAATCAAATAAATGACAATCATAAATATATTGTTGGTTTGAGTGGCCAGTACGACAACTTTGACGAGCATCTTAATGAAGCGTATGTTGGAAGAGAAGAACAATCTGCAGGTGCATATGGTGAGTATACATATATAAATGGAGATAAGATAACAGTGGTGGCCGGGCTTAGGCTTGATAATAATAATATTTATGGATGGCTTTTTGCTCCAAGGATAAATGTTAAGTACGGTTTTACCGATAAGCTTGTTTTCAGAGCATCGGCCGGTCGTGGATTCAGATCACCAAATCAAATTGCAAGCAATTTAGGTATTCTTTCTACGGGAAGAAAGATAAAAATTGAGGAAAATCCTGATATGGAGGAGGCTTGGACTTATGGTATGAATGTAACAGGATATCTTCCGATAGGATTTGACAAAAATGCTACAGTTAGTTTTGAGTATTTCAGGACTGATTTTCAACATCAGTTGATCGTGGATCAAGAAAGAGACCTTTCTTCAATCTGGCTTTACAATTTGTCGGGACGGTCATATACAAATACTTACCAGGCAGATTTTTCAATTCAGCCTGTTGAAAGATTTACAGTACTGCTTACTTACAGACTGACTGATGCCAAAGTGACTCTTGAAAGTCAGGGACTTGTTGAAAGGCCTCTGATGAGTAAGTACAAGGGTGTGCTTAATTTACAATATGCCACAAGAATGAATAAGTGGACATTTGATTTTACGGCTCAGCTTAATGGTCCTGCAAGATTACCAAATTTTATGGACAAGGAGTATTCTCCTGTGTATTCTGTTCTTTTTGCACAGGTTACAAAAAAATTTAAAAAGCTGGACGTATATGTTGGTGGTGAGAACTTAACTAATTACCGCCAGAAAAATCCCATTCTAAACGCAGACCAACCATATAGTGAGGGGTTTAATACAACGGTAATTTGGGGACCACTTATGGGGATTAAATTATATGCCGGTCTGAGATTTACTCTTTGGAAATAATTATTTTAATTTTTTATTAATTTTACAAAATATTACAGTCATGAAGAATTTATTTAAATCAATCTCGTTCATACTTGTTGCATCTCTGTTTTTTTTCTCTAATGGGGCAAACGCTCAGGGAAAAAAGGCGGCTAAAGAGATGGAAGTAACCTTTTCGGTTGATATTGATTGCCCTAACTGCAAGAAGAAACTTGAGGACAAACCCCCATTTGAGGCAGGAGTCAAGGATTTGAAAGTCAATCTTGAAAATCATACAATATGGATGAAGTATGATCCTTCCAAGACAGATAAAGTTAAACTTGCAAAGGCTATTGAGAAACTCGGTTACACTGCAAAGGAGATCGAGGTTACAAAATAGCTTGTAATGAGAAGAGAGATTCTGCTAGTTTTGTTGTTGACAATCACCTTTAATTCACTCTGTTCGCAGGTGAATAAAGGTGATTCTCCTTTTTATGAGAAAATGAGAACTTTGCCTTTGGATGAGAGGGAAAAACTGATATATGACGAAATAATGTCAGGAAATGTTCCCGATTATATGAAAGGTTTTGTAAAAATATCTTATAAAGACAGGGATGCAAATCACAAAACTCACAGGGTTACTCTTTTTGTTAAACCGGATTATCTGACTGTGGGAGATGGTAAATCTGCCTTTATCATTCCCATGACTCCTGCAACTGCTCAGAAAATTGCCGATTCTTCAGGCTGTTCTCTCCCAACTCCCAAAATAGTTGATATCATATATAAAAAGTCAAGATTAAAAGTTGAACCTTTCAACTATATTCCAAGAGGAGACAGAAATGAGACACCAGATATTTTTTATGATCATTCTAGAGTTATATTTGCTCAGATAAAAGCTGCAGGTTACAAACCTGGGGTATTTATTGCCGGTAGCAAAAAAGATATTGTTATAAGTTCAAAATTGCAAGATTCTTTAAGACCTGGTCATGTTATAATTTACGGCTGGCACAGATTGGATGGTACTCCCATCCAGCCCGTGTATAATGGCCACTTGGGGAGATATGTTGATTACAGCCATGGTGTGAGGTTGATTTGTGACACCATAAAGATTGACGGCAAGAAATACAACTACCGGGATGTGCTGCGAGATACTCTATTGTACACATTGTTGAGCAATGAGGACAAACCATTGGTTATTACATCATATTCTTACTGACTTATACTACTATGAAAAGACTTATTTTATCAATGTTTATATTATTTACTTTTTTCATGACGGAGAATTGTTTTGCTCAATCATGGATTAGAGTAAATTTAGCCGGCTATTTGCCTCAGGATACCAAGTGTGCAGTATTATTGTCACTTGATAAAGGTGCCTCTGGTAAATTCGAGGTTTTTGAGGTACTTACCTCTAAATTGGTTTATAGTGGCGACGGGAAAGCTGTTAATGCGGCATCTTGGGGTATGAAAAGTGCCTTCAGGATGTATTTTTCTTCTTTAGTTGAAGAAGGTGGATACTATATCGTGTCAAACGGGGTTCGTTCTCCAAACTTCAGGATATCATCCAGGTCATATGACGGACTTTCTGATCTTTTACTTGTTTATATGCGTCAGCAACGTTGCTATGATAATCCATATACAGGTGCTATATGTCATGCAGATGATGGTTTTATTGTAAATCATCCTACTCGTAATGGCGAAAAGATTGATGTTACNNATTACCTTCAATATCAGACTACTTCAGCTGCAGCTCTTTATCAAATGATGTTTGCATGGCAGCAACAGAGTGATAAATCAGTTTTTAAGGATCTTTATGATGCCCGTGGCAGACTTGGATCTAATGCTATTCCTGATATTATGGATGAAATAAAGTGGGGAATGGCTTGGATGTTGAAAATGAATCCTGAAGATAAGGTAATGTTCAATCAAATAGCTGATGACAGAGATCATGCAGGCTTCAGGTTCCCCCAGGACGACAATATTGATTATGGTTGGGGGCCGGGAAAAGGAAGGCCTGTATATTTTGTAACAGGCGAGCCAACAGGGCTTGGTAAGTGGATAAATCGTACGACTGGTGTCTCTTCTGCAGCCGGTAAATTTGCTTCTTGTTTTGCGATGGGTTCAGAACTTTTTAAGGATTCTGATCCTGAATTTTCAAAAATGCTTAAGAAAAAAGCATTAGAGGCTTATGCCTATTCTGAGGAAAAGCCTGGAAATACACAAACAGCCTGTCTCGTTTCTCCTTATTTCTATGAGGAGGACACTTATGTGGATGACATTGAACTGGCAGCAGCTACTTTATATGCTTTTAGTAATGACGAGCACTGGCTTAAAAGGGCTGACTACTGGGGTGAACTCGAGCCTGTAACACCGTGGATGGAGCTTGGCAGAGGCCGGCACTATCAATACTATCCTTTTGTAAATTTAGGGCACTATATATTGGCATGTTCTTCTGACATGAAGATAAGGAATAAATATCTCTCCTTTATGAAAGATGGGTTGGAATGTTTGAAGAAAAGAGCTGCTGATGATCCTTTTATATTTGGAATACCTTTTTTATGGTGTTCTAACAACCTGGTTTCTGCTGCAATAACCCAAGCTCATCTTTACAGAAAAGAGACCGGTGATACTGCATATCTTGAGATGGAAACTTCATTGAGGGACTGGCTTTTAGGATGTAATCCATGGGGTACTTCCATGATTGTGGGATATCCTCAAGGAGGAGATTATCCTGACTCTCCTCATTCGGCGTATACTAAATTGAAAGGAGATTTGCCCGTAGGAGGTCTTGTTGATGGTCCGATTTATCTTGAACTATTTAAGGACAGAGCAGGCAATGCCTTGACAAAGGAGGACAAGTATGCTTTATTCAACAATGGAAAAGCCGTTTATCATGATGATATAGGAGATTATGCTTCAAATGAGCCTACAATGGATGGCACGGCCGGTTTGACTTACTATTTCTCTTCTATGGAGAGTGAAGGTAAGACTTATGCAAAATCATCGGGAGATAAGGTTGATGTTGAGAGGGATGGACATGGAGCTATTGTAAGGATCAATCCGGACAAAAAGGTTATCTACCTTATTTTTTCAGCTGATTCGATGTTTCAGGGAGGTGAAAATATTTTAAAGACACTTGATAAATACAAAATTAAAGGGTCATTCTTTTTTACAGGTAATTTTCTCAGGATGGAGGAAAAGAGAGATATAATTTCTAAAATAATTAAAAGAGGTCATTATGTGGGAGGTCACTCTGACGAGCATTTATTATATGCAGAATGGGATGGTAGGAGAAAGTCTTTGGTGACACCGGACAGTTTAGTCTCTGATTTGCAGAAGAATTTTGAGGAGTTGTCAAAATATGGTGTTAACTCTTC
>DOVA01000250.1 GCA_003520315.1 Rikenellaceae bacterium
TATATTTAAAAGGATTGTCAGTATAGATTTCTCCTCTGAAAACAGGAGAAAATTCTGTCGGATTACTTTCATCAGAAGTATATCTTACTACTGCCCAAGGATATGGAAGTTGGCTTTTCAATGCTTCACCTTCATAGGTAATTACTGGTGGAGGAAGCCGGAAAGATATTCCCATATTGAACATTCTGTTGTAATGTTTCTTTTCAATCCTATCTTTAAAATCATTCCAGTCTCTAAGTTCCTGATTTGTCCAACCTACTTCTGCCAGAGATGCAAGTCTGGGAAATGTCTGATATTCAATAAATCTTGCAGGTTTATTGAGAAGTTCTGTCCATAAACCTCCTTGAACCCCGAGTACCAGATAATTTAAACTGTCAGGTATTTGATTCTTTGCAGCAGGATCAAATGAATAGGTTTTTTCAAGAGTTACAATTCCTGCCCAGTTGTGTCCTCTTTCTACCTCAGACTGCTTCATATCCAAGTAACAAAATTGGCTGGGCTGCATTACTGTTGGCTGTCCCTTCAGAACTGCGTTAATTCCTCTGTCAACACTTTTCCATGCATAAACTCTGGTTTCCGGTCTAAGTTTTTCGCCATCAATGATTTCATCCCATCCTGCAATATGCTTTTCATGTTTTTCGACAATATTTTCCATTCTTTTAACAAAGTAACCTAATAATTCAGCAGGTTCCTTCATTCCCATCTTTTCCATTAAAGCATTGCAATCCGGACAATTTTTCCAGGCGGAGTAGTTTACCTCATCTCCTCCTATATGAATATATTTTGAAGGAAAAAGATGTGCAATTTCTGCTATAATATCTTCAAGCATTCTGTAATTACTTTCTTTACTAACACACCAGACATTTTTCCCTTCTCCCTGAATACTGAGGCTTGTATCAGTTTTTCTACATAAAACCTGAGGATAAGTTGATGTTACAGCTCTACTGTGGCCTGGAAGGTCAATTTCAGGAATTATTTCAATATTCCTTTCTGCTGCATAAGCAACTATTTTTTTGATCTGTTCCTGAGTATAAAAACCTCCGTATCTTTTGTTACCTGAGCCATACGATGGTTGCAATACTTCTTCCGGGCCTCTCCATGCTCCTTTGGTAGTAAGTTCAGGATATTTTTTTATTTCTATTCTCCATCCGTTATCGTCAGCCAGATGCCAATGAAACTTGTTAATTTTATGGTAAGATAACCAGTCTATATATTTGATTATCACATCATAATCAAAAAATGTCCGTGAAACGTCGAGCATCATTCCTCTGTAAGAAAATCTTGGATAATCTTCTATATTACAAATTGGAATCTTCCACTCCTCTCTCCCGGTTGTCCTTCCTGAATATACCGCCGGTGGAAGTAATTGGAGAAATGACTGTACACCATAAAAAATTCCGGCCTTTGACTTTGCTTTAATTATAATTCCGGTTGAATCGCTTTTCAAAACATATCCTTCTACAGGGATTTCCATCTGTGGGTCAATTTCAAGTATAACATAATTGTTTAAAGGATGTTTTTTGACTTTGGTAAAGGGGAATCCTGTGGCTTTTTGAATTTTATCCTGAAGATAGTTACAATTAAAAGCATTTTTTTCGTTGCTGTAGATTACACAATTTTTGTCAATAACAAAGAATCCATCCTTATAGATCTCTTTTTGAGGTTTTGGTATTATATCACTTTGAGCACTTAAGGAGAAGGAGATACACAAAGTTATAAGAAAAGATAATGGTTTTTTCATAATTCTATTGATAATTATCTGTTATACATGATTTTATATTCCCGAAATTCTGGCGTTGTAAAGTTACAAAAATTGATTTAGAATTTGCTATCTATCTTAATATGCCTACCTTTGTGAACTTTTTAAAATAGTTTAAAATGTCCGAAAAACTGATTTCAAGAGTTCCTGAAGGCCCATTGTCCCAGAAGTGGACAGAACATAAGGCACATATAAAAGTTGTAAGTCCTGCTAACAAAAGAAAATTAGAAATTATTGTTATTGGTACAGGTTTAGGAGGGGCTTCAGCTGCAGCATCACTTGGAGAACTTGGATACAATGTTAAAGTTTTCTGTATAAGTGACTCTCCTCGAAGAGCACATTCTATAGCAGCTCAGGGAGGTATTAATGCTGCAAAAAATTATCCAAATGATAATGATTCTGTTTATCGTCTTTTTTATGATACTATAAAGGGAGGAGATTATAGAAGCAGGGAGGCAAATGTTTATCGTCTTGCTGAGGTAAGTAATTTAATTATTGACCAATGCGTAGCTCAAGGAGTTCCCTTTGCAAGAGAATACAGCGGTATGTTGGATAATCGCTCTTTTGGTGGTGCCCAGGTAAGTCGAACATTTTATGCAAGAGGGCAAACCGGTCAGCAACTTTTATTAGGAGCATATGCAGCTTTGAACCGACAGATACATCTTGGGAATGTTAAATCGTACACACGTCATGAGATGCTGGATTTGGTTCTGATTAATGGAGAAGCGAAGGGGATTATTGCCAGAAATTTGGTTACGGGAGAGATAGAAAGGCATGGAGCACACGCAGTAGTTCTTGCATCAGGGGGATATGGCAATGTTTTCTTTCTTTCTACTAATGCTATGAACAGCAATGGTTCTGCAGCATGGCAATGTTATAAAAAGGGTGCTTATTTTGCTAATCCTTGTTTTGCTCAGATTCATCCAACATGTATTCCAGTTCATGGCGAACAGCAAAGTAAACTTACTTTGATGAGCGAATCATTACGTAATGATGGAAGAATTTGGGTCCCAAAGAAATTGGAAGATGTTAAAAAACTGAGGAACAAAGAGATAACTCCATCTCAAATACCTGAAGAGGATCGTGATTATTATCTTGAACGCCGCTATCCTGCTTTTGGCAATTTAGTACCACGTGATGTTGCTTCAAGGGCTGCTAAGGAGAGATGTGATGCTGGATATGGTGTCAATGAGACAGGACTTGCTGTTTTTCTTGATTTTAAAAGTGCAATAGAAAGACTCGGCGAGCATGTTATTGCAGAGAGATATGGCAACCTTTTTCAGATGTACGAAAAGATTACTGATGTCAATCCATACAAGGAACCTATGATGATATATCCTGCAATCCACTATACTATGGGAGGACTTTGGGTAGATTATAATCTTCAGACCACTATACCTGGTTTGTATGCGATAGGTGAAGCTAATTTTAGTGATCACGGCGGGAATCGTTTAGGTGCTTCAGCTCTTATGCAGGGACTCGCTGATGGTTATTTTATTTTGCCTTATACAATAGGCGATTATCTTGCTTCCAAGATTCAGGTACCAAAGACAGATATAAATGATCCTGCTTTTGTTGAGGCAGAAAGTAATGTCAAAAAAAAGGTAGACAAACTGCTTTCAATAAATGGGACTCAAACAGTTGATTTTTATCACAAGAAACTTGGACATATTATGTGGGAATATGTTGGAATGGCCAGGAACGAAAGTGGGCTTAAGAAGGCAATAGAAGAGATCAGAGTTTTAAGGGAGCAGTTCTGGCACGACGTTAAAGTACCGGGTACATTCTCTGAATTAAATCAAGAACTTGAAAAGGCTCTTAAAGTTGCCGATTTTATGGAGATAGGAGAGTTGATGGCCTTAGATGCATTAGATAGAAAAGAATCGTGTGGGGGTCATTTTAGAGTAGAGATGCAAACCGAAGATGGCGAGACTCTTAGGGATGATAATAATTTTATGTATGTGAGTGCATGGGAAATTACTGGAGACGGGGTTGAGCCTAATTTGCACAAGGAACCTCTCAATTATGAATTTGTCAAGCCTTCTACTAGAAACTATAAAGATTAAGAAACATTTTCATTATGGATTTTACATTAAAAGTATGGCGTCAGAAAGATGCTAAAACTAAAGGTCATTTTGAAACATATAAGGTAACGAATATTTCACCAGATACATCTTTTCTTGAAATGATGGATATACTTAATGATCAGTTGATCAGAGAGGGAGATGATCCTGTTGCCATTAACAAAGGTTGCAAAAATAGTGGGCCTGTTGCTTTTGATCATGACTGTCGAGAAGGTATATGTGGCACCTGTTCGTTATATATTAATGGAAGAGCTCATGGGCCAGACAATGAGATAACTACTTGTCAACTCCATATGCGTAGATTTAATGATGGTGACACTATCACTGTTGAACCTTGGAGATCTGCTGCAATGCCTGTTATTAAGGATCTTATTGTAAACCGAAATGCTTTTGATCAGATATTACAGGCGGGTGGTTATATTTCTGTTTCTACAGGTGGTGTTCCTGATGCTAATTCAATATTAATTCCTAAAGAAAAGGCCGATGAGAGTATGGATGCTGCGGCTTGTATAGGTTGTGGAGCATGTGTAGCTACATGCAAAAATGGCTCGGCCATGCTTTTTATTTCATCGAGGGTCAGTTCACTTGCACTTTTACCTCAGGGCAGGGTAGAAGCTGCCAACAGAGTCAAGGCTATGGTAGATAAAATGGATGAATTGGGGTTTGGTGCTTGTACAAATACAAGAGCATGTGAAATGGAATGTCCAAAGCATGTTTCTATTTCTCATATAGCCAGACTGAACAGAGAATTTTTGTTGGCGAAACTTAAGGATTAGTTTTTGTAATAGACTCCGACTCCTTTAAAACTGATTATAAGACTCTCAAAAACATTGTAATCGGGGTCTTCTTCAGTCAACATATTTTTTAGAATAGACATCATATATTCAGTTGTATAGCATAACTCAAGTTTCCGAGAATTGCATGCAGCAGTAATGCCGGAAGGGAATACTCTGTTGTATATATTTGCATAAATCTCGTAAACAGTATATGTACCTGTATAAACGAGTTCTGGATTGAAAGTTTTGTAAACAAAATCCACGCCTGTATTCCTGAAAATAATCTGCTCAGGTTTCATTATGCTTTTAACTATATTATCTCTGTTATTTTTGAGAAACATTATTGCTTCAGGATGTGTTGAATAGACTTGCTCATTATAAACAATAGTAAAGCTGGAGGTATCTATGTCCCATACCCCAACAAAACTGACACTGTCTGCATCTTTGCTGCAACCTGTCATTGCCAGACACATTATCAGTAGAATAGAAATAGAAATTATTTGTTTTTTTCCCATTATGCGGCTTTTCACTTTTATTTGAAAAATGCCCCCGTATCTTTACAAATGTATGAAAAATCTTCAAAAAGAATTAAATTTGAGTAAATATCGGATAATGGAATTTTTTGCTACTTGTAATGGTATTCCCGTACATATTTCTGATACGTCACGGGGGGAGAAATGTTTGATATTTCTTCATGGTTATCTTGAAACTCTTTACATCTGGGATGACTTTATAAATTTGTTGCCTGACATAATCAGAGTTATAACAATAGATCTTCCAGGGCACGGTTTAACTGGTTCGAATAAGGAAGAGAATTCTGTACCTTTTATGGCAGATGTCGTTAATTCTGTTCTTGATTTGTGCAATGTTAAGTCAGCATATATTGTTGGTCACTCGATGGGTGGCTATGTTGCTATAGAAGCTGCAAAGCGCTATTATGACCGTTTTGATGGATTGATACTTATGCATTCAACTCCTTGGGCTGATTCTGATGAGAAGAGGTTGGACAGAGAAAGAGAGATAGAACTTATAAGAAATGCAAAATTATCCTTGATTGTTAAAACTGCTATTCCTAAAATGTTTGCAAAGGAAAATTTGCGGCGAATGGATGAGAAAATTTATGAAATTGTCGAACTTACTGAAACACATGATCCAGAGGGCATTATTGCT
>DOVA01000087.1 GCA_003520315.1 Rikenellaceae bacterium
ACCAGTAAAAAATATTAATTTGTGATGTTCAGACAGAGACTGCAAAAAAAAATTTTGGATAAAGCTGTTGCAAAGCGAAAAGTTCAATTTGTCTCTCTTGACATGATCAAGAGAATAACGTTTATTTTTGATGTCACTGATGAGGATAGTATGGAAGCAGTAAAATTCCTTACATCATATGCAAGAGACAATAAAATTGAATATCATGGAATGGCCATAAACCTTGGTAAAAACAACTCTTCAGAAGCAGTGCTTGGACACGGAATCAAGCTTATTACAAAAAAAAATCTTTCAAAATTGGGAGTTCCGGATTTTAATATTGTACAAAGATTTATCAACGATTGTAGCGATTTATTTATAGACTTCTCAAACAAATATTGTTTTGTCAATGAATATCTTGCACTTTCATCCATGTCTGGTTTTAAGGTTGGCAGGCATACCCCTGAACCAAATCCGTATGACCTTGTTATAAAAAGTGATGAAGAGAAGAACAGTGCACTTGATTTTGTGAAAAAATTATTCTTTTACTTAAATTCTATCAAACCATTATAATGTCAGAGGAGAACTTTTTGGATTACAACGAGGAGGAGAGTGAATTATCAGAGCAGGTAAAGATTTGCAGAGAAGCTTTCAGCAGAGGAGAACTTGCAAAACTAGACTTTTCAGAAGAGGAGTTTGACACCTTACTCGGTTTTTTTGCTGACGAGTATGAAGACAAACTCTTGCTTGCTTTATCAAGAATTGCCTGTCAAAGATATCCCTATTCTTCCGAATTGATTGTTAAATATTCAGATGCGCTTATAATCAATGAAGAACCTGAAAAAGCTGTAGAAATCCTCGAGCGTCAGCTTGGTTTAAATTCAAGTAATAGTGACGTCTACTTCTTGCTTGGCAGAGGTGAAATTAAGATGAAAAACTTTGAAATCGCACAGCAATATATAAATCATGCATTAATATTCTCGCCTGATGGACAAGATGATATGTTGTCTTCTATAGCTCTTGACTTTATGGAAGCTGCTCAATATGATCGTGCATTGGAATATTTAATGAGGGTATATAAAAATAATTCTGAGGATATTATTGTATGTAATGATATTGCTTTTTGCCTTGAAAGAACTGAGCGATACGAGGAGAGTCTGGAATATTATTATAAATGTATTGAAGCGGACCCTTTTAATAGTAATATCTGGTTCAATATTGGTACTGTCAATGCTACAATTGAAGAGTTTGACAAGGCTATTGAGGCGTTTGACTATTCTTTGGCTCTTGAACCCGATAACTCATCTGTCATGTACAATAAAGCTGTGGTATTTCTCAATTTATCCCAGTATGACAAGGCAGCAGAAATCCTCGAGGATTTTCTGGTTTATGAACCTGAAGACTATTCTGCACTGACGGCTATTGCAGATTGCTATCTTAAACTTGGGCAAGGTGATAAGGCTGAGAAATACATGAAAATGCTTCTTGAATTTGATCAAAATAATATTGAAGCTTATTCTTCTCTTGCATATATATCTTTAGTCAGGCAAGAATATGATAAATCGCTTGATTATTTAAGAATCTTAATAGGCAAGGAAAATGTAAATTACAATCTGCTTGAGGATGACTTGTATATTGCATTTCAAAAAACCGGTCTTCCTGAGTTTTTGGTATATTATGTTGCAGCAGAATATTTTATTGATGATCAGGCAGGGCTTCTTTCAGGTTTTGAACAACTCTTGGAATTTGATGAAGTGTGGCAAAATATGCTTTACAGACTTGTGCCGGAACTTAATTTTTTTAATCAAAACACATAAAACTCTTTATGGAATCTGCACACTTTATTGAATGGTGCCTTGAAAATCTTAATTATTGGACAGTAACACTGCTTATGGCAATTGAAAGTTCTTTTATTCCTTTCCCATCAGAAGTTGTGATTCCTCCTGCAGCATATAAGGCTGCTGCAGGAGAATTGAATGTTTTTCTGGTGGTTTTTTGTGGTACGACTGGCGCATTAATTGGGGCGTATTTTAATTATTTCATTGCATATTATCTTGGAAGGCCTTTAATATACAAGTTTGTAAATACACGTTTTGGACACATGTGTCTGCTTGACGAGAACAAAGTACACAAAGCAGAAGCTTATTTTATAAAAAATGGAGCTATTTCAACATTCGTGGGCAGGCTGATACCGGCTATTAGACAGCTTATTTCAATACCGGCGGGACTTGCAAAAATGAATTTCAAACAATTTACATTTTATACTGTTCTTGGAGCTTTGTTATGGAATACAATTCTTGCAGCGGTTGGCTACTCTCTTCATAGCGTTGTTCCAAAGGATCAACTTATGCAAAAAGTTCAGGAATATAGTAGAGAGATATCAAATGGGATGATAATACTCGGCATTTTACTAGTTCTTTACTTTATTTACAAGGGATTTGCCAAACCAAAAAACGGAGTCAAAGCCGAATAGTTCCAAATTATTTACTATATTTGCAAACTCAAAAAAGGTTCGGTAGCTCAGTTGGATAGAGCAAC
>DOVA01000005.1 GCA_003520315.1 Rikenellaceae bacterium
TGTGGAAGTTTATGACAATTACTCACAATAATGTTTTTCTTTTTGAGAGTATATACTCTTCTTGTTCCCAAAGTGACTAGTATCCATGAAGAAGTTATAAAGTGCATCGAATCACTTTTTAGGGAAGTATTTATTTTGTTGATAAGTGCCTCTTTTGTATATTCTGCATGCAAGGAATCATGGTAAAAACTACTCCACAAATCTCCATCGGTAAAAATATCTTCTTCTGAAAAGACGTTCCCTGAAGAGAGCCTTTCTAAGGCCGAAGCGATTGATGCAGGATTGTAAAGTACTCCAAAGGGATTAACAAGAATATCAAAGCGTGAATCCTTAAGTTTTGCCCCTATTTCGTTAGCAAAACATGATCCCAATGAAATAATCTTATCTTTATATGAAATTCGGCCATTAAGATCTTCGACATTAACTTTTGTAAAAAATTTCATATTATATATTCATGGTTCTAAGTTATCTTTAATTTTTGACAAACCAGCCCTTTTTAGCGGTGAATTTATAAATAACTCAGCAAAATATTCTTCTGAAAGAGCCATCCATTCCTCTTTTGAAAATTCAACTATTTTTTTGCCTGTTTTTTCAGAAAAAAGTGGAGCAAATTCATTCCATTCTGAATATTTCGCCCTATTTACCCATGGACATATATCCATGCAAATGTCACAACCAAAAATATATCCCTTTCTGTCAATACAATATTCCTCATCACAAAACTTTTTTTTACTTTCAATCGTCTGATATGAGATGCATTTCCTAGAATCGACAACAAATGGTTCAACAATTGCTCCAGAAGGACAAGCATCCAGACATCGACGACAAGTACCGCAACCTCCCTTAATATCTAAAGAAAGAGAATAATCCATCTCAACATCAACAAGAATAATACCGATTAGATTATGCAAGCCGTGCTCCCTGCTTATAAGAAAGCCATTTTTGCCAATAAAACCAAGACCAGCCTCTTTTGCCCATAAACGCTCAAGAATCGGCGCAGAATCTGTAAAAACTCTTGCTTTCAATTCTGGAACTATATTTCTTATTCTCCTTACAATCTCATATAATTTATTCCTTATAACTATATGGTAATCTAAGCCCCAAGCATAGGTTGCAATTTTTGGCAATCCCTCAGGCTGACTCTCTTTCTGCCTGTAAGGAGCAAGAAAAACCAGCAAAGTTTTTACTCCAGGTAATAAAAGTGAAGGATCAATTCTCGCTTCAATATTTCTTTCCAAATAGCCCATGTCAGCGTTATAACCCCTGGCAATATACTCCTTAAGTGGCTCTAATGTTTCCGTCATCTTCCTGGCTCTGACAAATCCACATGCCACAAAACCAAGCTCCTCCGCCCATGTTTTAACTAGACTATTCATTAAGTTAGATTGTTAAATTAATATGTTAAAAAGTGTAATCAAAAAGCCAAATTTGGTATAAATTTCATACATTTGCCAGCGTTTCACTTACAGCATTTATTAAATCAAAAAATATAACACAAATACAAAGGTATGAAAATCTTAGTTGTTGGAGCAGCTGGACAAATAGGCACGGAACTGGTTCCTCACCTTCAAAAATTATATGGTGAAGACAATGTAATTGCAGCAGATATTAAGACAGATGTCGTTAAGAAACTGTCAAACACTTCAAGAGCATTAGTTCTCGATGCTACAGATCCTTCAAATTACACTGAAGTTGTAAGACAACACAAAGTTGAAAGAATCTACAATCTTGTTGCTCTCTTATCTGCCACTGGAGAAAAAAATCCTCAACTCGCATGGAGAATTAACATGGGAGCACTCATAAATTCACTTGAAATTGCCAGAGAATTTAATTGTGCACTTTTTACTCCAAGTTCAATAGGAGCTTTTGGTAAATCCACTCCTCATGTCAAAACACCACAAGACACTATTATGAGACCAAATACAATGTATGGCATATGCAAAGTATCAGGCGAACTTCTTAGTGACTATTATTTTGAAAGATTTGGAGTTGATACAAGAAGTGTCCGATTCCCCGGCATAATTTCAAGTGGAACCCTTCCCGGAGGGGGAACTACAGACTATGCAGTAGAAGTCTTCTATGAAATTATTAAAAAAAAGAGTTATACTTGCCCTATTCCGGCAAATTCCTTTATGGACATGCTCTATATGCCCGATGCACTTAAAGCCTGCACAGACCTTATGGATGCTGATCCATCCAAACTTGTTCACAGAAACAGTTTCAACATTACAGCCATGAGTTTTTCTCCTGAAATTCTCTTTGCTGAAATAAAGAAACATTTACCTGAAGCTCAATTTAACTATCAGGTAGATCCTGTCAAAGCTGAAATTGCAGATTCGTGGCCGGATTCCCTTGACGACACTTGTGCAAGAGCAGAGTGGGGTTGGAAACCTGAATGGTACTTGGAAAATATGGTAACTGATATGCTCAGGGCAATTAGAGATAAATTTAACAGCCAATCAATATAATAATACTGGACAGCTTAATTGCAGAAATCATAAAACATCCCCTACATATATTTCGTATTTTTTGAGTCAAGCATGTTAAAATAATTTTGCACATACATTATTGATGCAAAATTATTTTGGTGCAATTTTATAAAGATAATAAGCCACAACTCCAAATACAATATTAGGCACCCAAAGGGCAAGCCAAGGCGGCATAATCCCGGAATGCACAAACATCTGACTGAATCTCAAGAAAAGAATATATATAAAACTTAGTGCAATACCAATGCCGAGATTCATACCTATTCCTCCTCTGGTTTTCTTCGAAGATAGAGAAACGCCCATGATGGTAAGGATAAAAGCCGAGAATGGCACAGCAAATCGGGTATGTTTCTCAATTTGAGCAATTGCAACTCTTTTATCTCCTCTCATCTTCTGTGTTTTTATATATCTGTTGAGCTGAATTATATTGAAAGATTCTACAATATTGGTTCTCTGATTCAAGTCTGTAACCTTGAGACTTATTACGGTGTCTATTTGATCACCCGAAACAATTCTATCTCTATTATCCAGACTAGTCCTAATATAATAATTACGAAGTGTCCAACATTGTTTGGTGGAATCCCATTGAGCACTTTCCGCACTTAATCTCGACTTGATTGAACGCCCCTCAATGGTTTCCAAAGTAAAATTTGAAGCTCGGTTGTCTGCAGTATTGAATGACCGAATGTAAACATATGTACCTGGGGAAAGCTGAAGATGAATATTATTTCCTGCGACATATGGCTTGTCCTTAATATATTTATTTTCAAACTCAAGTCTTACCCTATTTGCAGGAGGTATAATAAAGAGATTCATCACAAGGCTTAAAAGCGCAATAAAAAAAGCCGAAATCATGTATGGGTAAAGCATCCTGTTAAAACTGACTCCTCCGGCAAGAATAGCAACAATTTCACTGTTCGCAGCCATCTTAGAGGTAAAAAATATAACAGAGATGAAGACGAGTAAAGGGCTGAAGAGATTTATGTAATAAGGCACCATATTGCCATAATAGTTAAAAACAATCTCTTTAAGAGGAGCCTCTTTTTCCACCATCTCATCTATCTTCTCGCTAATGTCAAAAATAATAATTATGGCAATGATTATAGCAAGAATAAAAAGATATGTGCCGATAAACTTTTTTATTATGTACCAGTCAAGCTTGGCAATATGGTAATTAGTTTTCATCAGAGCCGGTTCTCAAGTTTCTTGATTGTGACTTCTTTCCACATTTTAAAATCCCCCTTTTTTATATGTAGACGAGCATCATTTATCAAATTTAAATAAAAGGCAAGATTGTGTTCGCTTGCTATTTGTGCCCCCAGAATCTCAGAAGAAACAAAAAGATGCCTCAAATATGCCTTGGAATACATTTTGTCAACAAAAGACGTTCCATTCTCGTCTAATAGAGAAAAATCATCAGCCCATTTCCTGTTTCTTATATTGATTACTCCTTCTGATGTAAAAAGCATTCCATTTCTTGCATTTCTTGTAGGCATGACGCAATCAAACATATCAACACCTCTCGAAATCCCTTCCAAGATATTGACCGGGGTACCAACACCCATAAGATATCTAGGTTTATCTCTTGGCAAAATCGGGTCCAAAAGCTCAAGAATTTGATACATAATGTCTGTAGGTTCACCTACAGACAATCCTCCTATTGCATATCCCTCTCTTTCTAGAGATACTGCATGCTCAGCTGCCTCAACCCTCAGATCAGGATATACACAGCCTTGAATTATCGGGAAGAAAGCCTGACTGTAATTGTAAAGAGGTTCCGTAGCATCGAAATGTACTGCCCCTCTCTCCAGCCACTGTTTAGTAAGTTTTAATGATTCTTTTGCATAATGATGGTCTGAACTGCCCGGAGGACACTCATCCAGCGCCATAATTATATCAGCCCCTATCAATCGTTGAATATCAACCACATTCTCAGGTGTAAAAAAGTGCTTTGATCCATCAATATGAGACCTGAATATACAACCTTCATTAGTTAGCTTTCTGTTTTCTGCCAGAGAAAAAACCTGATAACCACCACTATCAGTTAAAACAGGTTTATTCCACGAGATAAACTTGTGAATTCCACCGGCTCTGTTGATAATATCAGTACCGGGACGAAGATACAAGTGATAAGTATTCCCAAGTATTATCTGAGCACCTATGTCGTCAATAAGATCTCTGTGGAAAACTGCCTTAACACTTCCGACTGTACCAACAGGCATAAAAATAGGAGTCTCTATTACGCCGTGATCTGTATAAAGCAAACCACATGATGCAGAAGTTTCGGTATCCCTGACTGTTCTTTCGTATCTCATCACTCTGCTACAGGCTGGGGATTATGCTTGTATTTAAAGAAAATGGCAAATAGAATGCCTATAACAAGAGCATAACTTGCAAATACAAACCAGATAGTACTCCAGTCACGTATTCCACCCGGAGACGTAAACATGTCAACTACCCAACCTGAGGTTAACCCTCCAACTGTGGCTCCAATCCCATTTGTCATAACCATAAAAAGACCTTGAGCACTGGCGCGTATTTCAGGTTTAGTCTCCTGTTCTATGAAAAGTGAACCGGAAATATTGAAAAAGTCAAATGCTATTCCATAAACAATCATCGATAAAATGAGGAACACAAAACCTTCAGAAGGATTGCCGATCCCAAAAAAACCAAATCTCAGTACCCATGCAAACATACTCATTAAAACGACTATCTTGATACCAAAACGTTTTAGAAAAAACGGAATTGCAAGAATGAAAAGAGTCTCAGACATCTGAGATATTGACATCAAAATACCCGGATGCTTCACTGCAAATGAATCAACAAATTTAGGGTCATTGGCAAAATCCTGTAAGAATGGTGATCCAAATGTGTTGGTTATCTGAAGTGCTGCTCCAAGCAACATGGCAAATAGAAAAAACACTGCTGTTTTTTGCTGCTTAAAAAGCACAAGTGCATCAAGCCCGAGAGCAGAAGCAAGAGACCTCTTGCCTTCTTTCTTTACAGGAGAGCAAGGAGGTATTGTAAAAGCATACAAACCAAGCACTAGTGATGATATTGAACCAATGTGCAACTGTACAGGGCTTAAAGTCCAACCACCCAGATCAACAATCCACATGGCAATAATAAATCCTACAGTTCCCCATACTCTGATTGGAGGAAACTCTTTAACCACATCCATGCCCCTTTTAACCATCACATTATAGGACACGGAATTATTAAGAGCTATTGTCGGCATAAATACCAAACTGTTCAAAAGCATTATCCAGTACATTTTATCCGGATCTGTAACTGAAGAAGCAAGGTATAGGCATACTGCCCCTAAAATGTGACATATTCCTAGAAGTTTCTCTGCATTCATCCAGCGATCTGCTACTATCCCAAGCAGAGCAGGCATAAAAAGCGACGAAATTCCCATTGTGGCATAAATGGCTCCTACTGTCCCCCCTGTAAAACCTAATTTTTGTATCAAGTATCCCCCAAAGGAGATAAGCCATGTTCCCCATATGAAGAACTGCAAAAAGTTCATTACTGTAAGACGGAATTTTATACTCATATATGTTGTTGATTTTTGTTTGATTGACTGCAAATATAAGAATATTCGGCAAGTAAAGATTTATAAAGAAAGTCTGCAGTACCTATTTTGTATCCTTGAGAATGGAATATTACCTCTTCCCTTATTATTTACAATAAATATCAAAGGAAAAATATCTCTAAAATAGAGACATGAAGCAGAAAGAATTTTATTAATCATGTCCTCGACACCTTTAGTAACAAAAATACTGTTCTTAGGTATCATGTATGCATTACGATTAAAACTATCAGACATTCTGCTTATAACACATAATACACAACTGAATGTTCAGGCACATTAAGGAATAGCTAATCCAATACAGCCATTAATACATCATTCAAACAACACTGGAGTTAGATATGGTGTCATATTGCAAAAGGAAAGAGTCCGGTGCAATACCGAACTCTTGCATAATAAATTTTTAAACGAGCGCTCTTCTTTAGAGTTTGAGTTATGCAATTACTCAGCTTTCTCTTCTGCTGCAGGCTTAGCCTCAGCTTTTGCCTTTGGTTTCTTCTCTGCAGCAGGCTCAGAAGCTTCAACAACATCAGTGCTCTTCTTTGCACGGCTACGACGTGTAGTTGCCTTCTTGGTCTCAGTTTTTGCAGCTGCAACAGCTACCTCGTTGAAATCAACTAACTCGATAAGAGCCATGTCAGCAGCGTCTCCCTGACGGAAACCTGTCTTAAGGATTCTTGTGTATCCACCCGGACGATCAGCAATTTTTGGTGCAACAACACGAAAAAGCTCTGTTACAGCTTCTTTTTGCTTCAAATAAGCAAAAACTGTACGCCGAGAATGAGTCGAATCATCTTTTGATTTTGTTATTAAAGGCTCCACATACTCTCTCAGTGCCTTTGCCTTGGGTAATGTTGTTTCAATCCTCTTGTGAATTATAAGAGATGATGCCATATTGGCAAGCATTGCCTTCCGGTGCCCGCTCTTACGACCCAAATGGTTAATTGTCTTATTGTGCCTCATGTTTTAAAACTTTCTTTTCAATATTATACTTTGTTACATCCATGCCAAAACTAAGTCTGTAGCGCTCAATAAGCTGATCTATCTCTGAAAGCGATTTCTTGCCAAAGTTTCTAAACTTCATTAGTTCTGACCTCTGAAGAGATACCAGTTCCGCAAGAGTTTCAATATCGGCTGCCTTAAGGCAATTCAAAGCCCTAACAGAAAGCTCCATGTCGGCAAGTTTTGTCAAAAGAAGATGACGCATTCTGAGAGACTCTTCATCGAGCTCATTGCTTGTGACCTCTAAGGGAGTTTCAAGTGTTATCTTTTCGTCTGAAAACAGCATGAAGTGGTCGATAAGGATTTTTGCAGCCTCCTTCAGAGCTTCTTTCGGATGAATTGAACCGTCTGTTGTAATCTCTATATTGAGCTTTTCATAGTCAGTTTTCTGCTCTACACGCCAGTTATCAACTGAATACTTGACATTCTTTATTGGAGTGAAAATAGAATCAATCGCGATAAGCCCGAAAGGGGCATCATCAACCTTGTTTTCCTCAGCAGGGACATAACCTCTCCCCTTGCCTATCCTCAGCTCAATATTAAGTACAACAGAGGGTTCCATGGAACATATATGCCAATCTGGATTCAAAACTTTGAAAGAAGATAATTTTTTTGAAATATCTTCAGCAATAAAGTTTCCTTTGCCACTTACTGTAATATTTACAATCTCTGAGTCCTCTCCATCTACAATTTGTTTAAAACGAATTTGCTTTAAATTCAGTATTATATCTACAACTGTTTCAATTACTCCAGGAATTGTGGCAAATTCATGATCAACTCCATGAATCTTGACCGAAGTGATTGCATACCCTTCCAAAGATGAGAGAAGAATTCGGCGTAGTGCGTTCCCTATTGTGATACCATAACCAGGTTCCAGCGGACGAAACTCAAAACGACCAAACGTCTCAGTTGCATCAAGCATTATCACCTTATCGGGTTTTTGAAATGCTAATATTGCCATTTTATTTATTATTTATTTAGAGTATAACTCAACTATCAGTTGTTAATTAATTACTTCAGGCACTTCTGTTCTCTCAGGCATACTTATAAGCTTACCGGCAAGAGATACTCCATCCCACTCTATCCAGGCAAACCTGCTTGCACCACGGGAAACATTATTCTGAATAACTTCCAAACTTTTAGATCTCTCTCTTACCCCGACAATCTGGCCAGGCTTAACAAGTGTAGAAGGAATATTGCAAACTTCCCCATCAAGCACAATGTGACAATGTGTAACAAGTTGTCTTGCTGCTGCCCTGGAAGGAGCAATACCCATTCTGTAAACCAAATTGTCGAGACGGGTCTCAAGAAGTAAAATCAAATTCTCACCCTTTCTTCCTTTCATTCTTGAAGCCTTTTCGTACAGATTGCGAAACTGTCTCTCAAGAATACCGTAAGTATATTTAACTTTCTGCTTTTCCTTTAACTGCATCCCATATTCTGAAGACTTCTTGCGCTTTTTTGCAAGACCATGTTGTCCGGGAGGGTAATTTTTCTTTTCAAAGCTTTTATCCGGACCAAATATAGGTTCTCCAAATTTTCGGGCAATTTTTGTTGACGGCCCTGTATATCTTGCCATATTAGATAATTTTAAATTAATTATTAAAGATTAAACTCTACGGCGCCCTTTTGGACGACATCCATTATGTGGAAGCGGAGTCACATCAATTATTTCAGTTACTTCAATCCCTGCACTGTGTACAGTACGTATCGCAGATTCACGTCCTGCTCCCGGACCTTTCACATAAGCCTTCACCCTACGGAGACCCAAATCATATGCAACTTTTGCACAATCGGCAGCTGCTGTCTGAGCTGCGTAAGGAGTATTCTTTTTAGAACCTCTGAAACCCATCTTACCTGCAGATGACCAACTGATTACCTGACCTGTAGAGTTAGTTAAAGTAATTATCACATTATTGAAAGTAGATGAAACATGGAGTTGCCCATAAGCATCCACCTTTACAACTCTTTTCTTGTTTGTTGTTCCTGTTTTCTTTGCCATGACCTAACCTCTATTTAGTTGCTTTTTTCTTGTTAGCTACTGTTTTCTTCTTACCCTTGCGTGTTCGGGCATTGTTTTTAGTTGACTGTCCTCTTACAGGCAAACCTAAACGATGACGGATACCTCTATAACATCCTATATCCATCAACCTCTTAATGTTCATTTGAACTACTGAGCGCAACTCTCCCTCAATTTTGTAATCCGATGCAATCATGGATCTGATTGCAGCAATTTGCTCATCTGTCCAGTCCTTTACTTTTGTATCAAAATCAATCCCCAGTGTAGAGAGAATTTTGCGTGCAGAACTGCGACCGATACCGTAGATATAGGTAAGACCTATCTCTCCGCGTTTATTGTTTGGTAAATCTACTCCGGCTATACGTGCCATATCTGTTTTTTCTCTTTATTGTTTTACAAATTAATAAATTACCCTTGACGCATTTTGAACCTTGGGTTTTTCTTGCAAATAACATACAAACGACCTTTGCGTTTTACAATCTTGCAATCCTCACTGCGTTTCTTTATGGATGTTTTAACTTTCATTTTTATATTTTTTATTTGTATCTGAAAGAAATTCTTCCTTTGGTTAAATCATATGGGGACATCTCTACCTTGACTCTGTCACCGGGAAGAATACGAATATAATGCATTCTCATCTTGCCGGATATATGGGCAATAATGATATGTCCATTATCCAACTCTACACGAAACATTGCATTTGAAAGGGCCTCTATAATTGTTCCCTCTTTTTCTATTGCCGGTTGTTTTGCCATTAAAGTTTTTAACCCCTGTTTTAATTTTTCTCTTCTATAAATTTAAATGTAGATAGAATATCAGGTTTTCCACCCCTTACTGCCACCATTAATTCGAAGTGTGCAGAATTCTTTTTGTCAAGTGTACTGACAGTCCATCCATTATCATGCATTATAATGCTTTTGGTACCTGCATTGATCATCGGTTCAATACAAATAACCATTCCTTCTATAAGTTTCTTACCATCTCCCACTCTCCCGTAATTCGGAACTTCAGGAGCTTCGTGAAGCCTTTTTCCGATTCCGTGCCCTACCATCTCTCTGACAGCTGAAAATCCAAAACTTTCCACATAAGACTGGATCGTAAATGAGATATCACCTATTCTATTGCCAACAACTGCTTTGCTCGCACCTCTGTAAAGCGACTCTTTTGTTACCTCGAGAAGCTTGAAGGTCTCAGGCGAAACATCACCAACAGGAAATGTATATGCGGAATCACCAAAGTACCCTTTCATCACAGTACCACAATCAACTGAAACAATATCACCCTCCTTGAGACGATAGTCTGAAGCAAAACCATGTACAACCTCGTCATTGACTGAAATACAAAGGGAATAAGGGAACCCGTTATAACCCAGGAAAGCTGGTACCGCACCATGATCTCTGATAAAGGTTTCGGCGATATTGTTAAGCTCCAGGGTTGTTATCCCGGGAACTATATGTTTGCCAACCTCTGCCAAAGTTCTGGATACCAGTAGAGCATTTTCTCTAAGTAACTCTATCTCCTCCTCGGTTTTAAGTTTAACCATATCTACAAAGAACTTTTGAATCCTGTTACATCCCTGAACGTCCCTTTAAACGGCCTGTTTTCATAAGACCATCATAGTGACGCATAAGTAGATGACTTTCTATTTGTTGCAAGGTATCAAGAATTACACCTACAAGGATGAGCAACGTTGTGCCCCCAAAGAATGATGCAAACTGGTTGCTGATACCCAGCATTTTTGCAAATGCAGGCAAAATAGCTACTATGGCAAGGAAAAACGAGCCTGGCAGCGTAATGCGAGACATTATTGAATCAAGATACTCTGCGGTTTTCTTTCCCGGTTTAATACCAGGAATAAAACCGCCATTTTTTTTCATATCCTCAGCCATATTGGCAGGATTTACCGTTACCGCAGTATAGAAGTAGGTAAATGCTATAACCATGAGGCCATACAGCAAGTTATACCAAAAGCCTGTTGAATTTGACAGTGTTGCTGCCAAACCTCGAGTGGCATTAAAACCTGACAGAAGTAAGGGAAACATCATAATTGCCTGTGCAAAGATAATCGGCATGACGCCAGCCGCATTTACCTTCAAAGGTATATATTGACGAACGCCTCCATATTGCTTATTACCAATTATCCTTTTTGCATACTGTACCGGAATCTTGCGTGTCCCCTGAACAAGAGCAATAGTGGCAACAAATACAAAAAACAAAATCACCAGCTCGACAATCAACATTAAAATTCCACCGCCTGCGCTTTGACTAAGTCTTGCACCTGCTTCAGACACGAGTGCAAATGGTAAGCGTGCTACAATACCCACCATAATGATTAGTGAAATACCATTACCTAAGCCGCGATCGGTAATTCGTTCTCCCAGCCACATTATGAACATTGTTCCGCCTATCAGGACAATTGTTGCAAATATATTATATGAAAATCCATGAAAAAGAAAAGCTGACTCAGGCAACTGTGCGTGAAGATTGGCCATATAAGCTGGACCTTGTAATATAAGTATCACAATTGTTAAATAACGTGTCCACTGATTCATCTTTCTTCTCCCGCTCTCACCTTCACGCTGTAGTTTTTGGAAATAAGGCACCATAACGCCAAGCAATTGTATCACAATTGAAGCAGAAATATATGGCATCACTCCCAAAGCAAAAATTGATGCATTACCGAAGGCACCACCGGAAAACATGTTAAGCAAAGCTAACAATCCTTCAGATGCTTGTGACTGCAATTTATCAAGTTGAGTAGGATCGATTCCAGGTAATACTACAAAACTTCCAAGACGATAAACGAGCAACAAAAGGATTGTGTACACAATCCTTTTGCGCAGTTCTTCAATCTTGAAGATGTTTTTAATTGTTTCGATAAATTTTTTCATCAGAAAATTTAGATTTTAGTTGCCTTTCCCTGTTGTGCTTCGATCTTTGCCAATGCAGACTGAGAAAATGCGTGAGCTGTTACATCCAGTTTTGCTGTAAGTTCTCCATTACCAAGAATTTTAACTTTGTCATTCTTGGAAATTAAACCCGCATCAATAAGAGTCTCAATATTAAAAGTTGTTATTCCACTCTTATCACTTAATGCTTGCAAAGTAAACAAGTTAATGGCCTTATATTCAACTTTGTTAATGTTGTTAAATCCAAATTTTGGAAGTCTTCTTTGAAGAGGCATCTGGCCACCCTCAAAACCCAACTTGCGAGAATATCCTGAACGTGATTTTGCACCATTCATTCCACGGGTTGATGTACCACCATGCCCGGAACCTTCTCCACGTCCAATTCTTTTGACTCTTCTGGTAGAACCCTCAGCAGGTTTAAGATTATGTAATTTCATTGTAAAATCTCCTGATTCATTAATTTCTTCAACTTTCACCAGATGCAATACCTTGCCAATCATCCCCTTGTTTACAGGGTTCAGCTCCAGTTCAACAGAATGCCCAATTCTGTGAATTCCCAGAGAAGTCAGTGTTGCTATTTGTCTCTTATTTGCACTATTTTTACTCCTTACCTGAGTAACTCTAACTTTAGTCATAATCTTGCCTCCCTATCCTTTAAACACTTTATTCATAGGTATACCTCTAACGCCTGCAATAGTATAAGCATCGCGCATTTCAAGAAGGGCAGCAACAGTCGCTTTCACCAAATTATGAGGATTTGACGATCCTTTAGACTTGGCAAGAACGTCATGAACTCCTACTGACTCAAAGACAGCACGCATAGCACCTCCGGCCTTTACTCCTGTTCCTTCAGCTGCAGGCTTCATAAAAACTCTCGCTCCTCCAAATTTGGCTTCCTGTTCATGAGGGATTGTCTTCTTATTAAGAGGAATCTTAACAAGATTTTTCTTTGCATCTTCTATCCCTTTTGAAATGGCAGTTGTAACCTCATTAGCCTTACCCAGACCATAACCTACAACTCCTTTTTCATCTCCGACCACCACAATTGCAGCGAAACTGAAGTGGCGACCTCCCTTTGTAACTTTGGTAACTCTTTGAACTGCCACCAATCTGTCCTTCAACTCAAGATCGGTAGTCTTAACTTTTTTGATGTTTGTATTTGCCATACTATACTAGAATCTAAGACCACCTTCTCTGGCGGCATCTGCTAAACTTTTAACTCTTCCGTGATATAGATAACCTCCTCGATCGAAGGATACCTCTGAAATTCCTTTTTCAATAGCACGTCTTGCTGCAAGCTTTCCTACAACCTTTGCAACTTCGATGCCCGGTTTGCCCTTGCACTCCTCAACAATCTCCTTGTCCCTTGAACTGGCAGATGTAATTGTTACGCCATCAATATCATTGATAAACTGAACATAAATCTGCTTGTTACTTCTGAAAACAGCAAGTCTTGGTCTCTCTGGAGTACCGTTTACAACCTTACGTATTCGGTGCTGAATTCTCTTTCTTCTTTCTATTTTACTTAATGCCATAAATCCTCCACTTGTTATTTAGCGCTTGCCGACTTACCGGCTTTGCGACGAAGTTGTTCTCCAACAAACTTAATACCTTTGCCTTTATAAGGTTCCGGTTTCCTCAACGATCTTATCTTTGCAGCCACAGTTCCAAGAAGTTGTTTGTCGTGACTGGTCATTGTCAGTACTGGATTGGCTCCTTTCTTTGCCACTTCCGCAGAAGCCTTAATCTCTTTTGGCAGTAAAAAATGAATGTCATGTGAATACCCAAGACTGAGCTCTAGAACTTGTCCCTTTACCTCTGCCCTGTAACCCACACCAACAAACTCCTGCTTAACTGTATAACCTGTAGAAACTCCTACAACCATATTATTAATCAAAGCCCTGTAAAGTCCATGCAATGAACGGTGACGAGGCTGATCAGTTGGTCTACTGACTGTTACTACATTCCCCGCTACAGTAACTGTGATATCAGGATCGACTTTCTGTGTAAGTTCTCCGAGCGGGCCTTTAACCTTTACAATATTTCCCGGTTCCACCTTGACGGTTACGCCGGCTGGAAGGTTTACAGGTAATTTTCCTATTCGTGACATTTGTTATTTATTATTAAATTCATAACTAATATACATAGCAGATAACCTCTCCGCCTATGTTCATTTCTTTTGCCTCCTTGTCGGTTATTACGCCCTTTGAAGTAGATATAATGGCAATTCCCAGCCCATTAAGTACTCTTGGCAAATTGGCCACACTGACATATTTTCTAAGACCAGGCGAACTAACCCTGGTAATCTTTTTTATGGCAGCCTTTTTAGTATCAGGATGATATTTAAGAGCAATCTTGATAGTATTATATGGCTTGCCCTCAACTATCTTATAGCTGAGAATATAACCCTTTTCATGAAGTATGCGGGTTATTTCCAGCTTCATCTTGGAAGCGGGAATCTCAACAATTTTGTGACCTGCAAGATATGCATTACGCAATCTTGTCAAATAATCTGAAATTGGATCAGTCATTGTTTTGTTTGTTTTAAAGTACCGACATCCAAAAAAAGGATGCCCGATATCCAATGTTATTTAAAATTTTAATAAATATTACCAACTTGCCTTTCGTACTCCTGGGATAAGACCTTTACTGGCCATCTCACGGAACTGAATACTACTGATACCGAAAGTGCGCATATACCCTTTTGGACGACCTGTTATAGAGCAGCGATTGTGCAAACGTACAGGGCTTGAATTTTTTGGAAGTTTATCAAGCGCAGCATAATCGCCGATTGCTTTAAGTGCTTTGCGTTTTTCGGCATATTTGGCACATAACTTTGCACGTTTAATTTCGCGTGGCTTCATTGATTCCTTTGCCATTATCTACTTTATTCTGTTTTAAAGATTACTTCTTTTTTAATATTCTTAAACGGCAAACCAAATTCACGAAGAAGAGCATATGCTTCTTCATCTTTGCCGGCTGTCGTTACAAAAGTTATTTCCATTCCGAAGATCTTTGTAATCTTGTCAATATCAACCTCAGGGAATATGATTTGTTCCTTTATACCCAATGTGTAGTTTCCTCTTCCATCAAATTTATCACTTATTCCCTTAAAATCTCTAATACGAGGAAGTGATACTGAAATAAGCCTTTCAAGAAACTCATACATCTTGGCCTTACGAAGCGTTACCTTAACTCCGATAGGCATTCCTCTTCGAAGCTTGAAATTAGAGATATCCTTTTTTGAATATGTCATGATGGCCTTCTGCCCTGTAATAGAAGTCAGTTCCTGTTGAGCTACTTCAATCAATTTTTTATCCTGTGTTGCAGAACCAACTCCTTGATTTATAGTAATTTTCTCAAGAGCAGGCACTTGCATTATTGAAGAATACCCAAATTCTTTCATTAACTTTGGCACAATCTCTTCTTTGTACTTCTTCTGTAGATTTGGCACATATCCTTTTACTAAAACCTGAACACCTTCAACTTTGACAGAAGGTTTTTTTTCAGCTTTAGCACTTTTAGTTGCAGTATTTGGTTTTGTAGTTGCCATTATTTAATCTCCTCCCCCGACTTTTTCGCGAAACGAACTAATTTGCCCTTGTCATTCAAACGACGACCAATTCTTGTAGGACCGCCTTTTACGGGATCTACAACCTGCAGGTT
>DOVA01000170.1 GCA_003520315.1 Rikenellaceae bacterium
AGACAAATACAATCCCGGTGAAATTGCCTCTTACGGAATGGCCATTATCAGTGTGGCACTTTTTGCGATAGGTTTTCTGGTTAGTAAAACTTTCCCACTTTACTTTCTTGCTCTTCTGCTAGCTATATTGGGTTTTGGGTTTGCACTCTTCTCCTCCCCCAATACAAACGCCGTCATGAGCTCAGTAGATGGTGATTCCTACGGTTTTGCTTCTGCCTTTTTAGCCTTTTCAAGACTTTTCGGACAATTTATCTCCATGGCACTGGCTTCGGGTCTTATTCTTCTGATCAACAACACAAAAGTTAATATGCTTGGCAATGAAGGCCTTCTGCTTGCTACAAAAATGTCTTTCGTCATATTCGGCCTCTTAAGTGCTTTTGGTGTTTATCTTTCATATCAAAGAGTTTCCGTAAAACCTGTCGATTCTACAAATTAGTGATTCCCAATTTCTTAATACTGTTTCCTTATTCAACTTTTTCTGCGGAAACAGTAATGCTAAAAATTCCAATTTCCTTGTTATTGATTTGCAGTATTTCTTCTTCGTTAAGATATCTTCGTAAAACTTCATCCGGCAGTTGCACTTCTTTTTGCTTGTGAACTGTGATATTTTGGAAACCTGTCTCTTCAATAATTTCCAAATATTTTTGAATGTCAATTGCTCCAGATACACAACCGGCGTACATTTCAGCATCATTTTTCAATTTCTCTGGAAGATTTCCTTTGGTTACTACATCAGAGACGCAAAAATGTCCACCAAGTTTCAGTACCCTTTTTATTTCTGCGAAAGCTTTTTGTTTATTGGGAACAAGGTTCAGCACACAATTTGAAATAACTACATTAAACTGATTGTCTGCCAATGGCATTTCTGCTATGTCTCCTTTGACAAATTCCACATTATTAAAACCGAGTTTGGCATTATTTTGATTTGCTTTTCTCAACATTGCGTCGGTGAAATCGATACCTACTACCTTTCCGGTTTCCCCCACGATAGCTCGGGCAACGAAACAATCATTACCGGCTCCACTACCCAAATCAAGCACACTGTTGCCCTCTTTAATTGAAGCAAATTGAGTCGGAATGCCACATCCCAATCCCAAATCTGCTTCTTCGTGATATCCTTTCAATTTACTGTAATTTTCACTAAAGACCACATAATCAACTGAAGAACAACAGCCTCCCACTCCGCAACACGATGTTTCGTTTTGAGCTTTAGATTGATTAGCGATCAATGAATACTTTTCTTTGACAACTGATTTAATGTTTTTTTCCATAAATATAATATATCACATTTTACTCAGGCAACTGTTCTCTTTTGGTTCTAATTTTTTAAAAAAATCCTGAAAGTCAGATTTTGCTCTTTCCCAATTTCCCTTGTCAATACAATACCGTACTTTTGGTGGCTCAATTTCCCCTCGTATTAACCCTGCATCTTTCAGTTCAGACAAATGTTGGGAGACTGTAGCTTTTGCAATTGGAAGTTCCTGACAAATATCTCCAAAAAAGCAACTGTCGAGTGAAGATAAAAACTGAAGAATTTTGATTCTGGCAGGATGCCCCATTGCTTTGGCAAAGCGAGCAAGCTCTTCAGTATCAATGCCATATTCTTTATTTTTCTGACAAATCATAATTGAATCAATTATTAGTATTAGTTGTTTGCAAAATTACGAACAATATTTGAAAAGGTATAATTTTTATCAGTGGTAAATGCTGTCCAATCTATTTATACTGTCACTTGAAAGGCAATATTTATTATATTTGCCACATGAAGCGTATAATTGTTATAACTGTTCTGATTTTTCTGACATTTTGCACAGACCGGATTTATGCGCAACATGAGGAATTATCCTCTAAAATAGAGCATTTTATTAGTGGCAGTAAAAGTGCTGCTTTTGCATTTTCCTTTGGTGGAAATTCTCTTTACAGCTCCGAAGATATAGAAGGCGGGCCTACTTATTCTGGAAGGGAATTTTATGCACTTGAGGCACAGATCATATTTAAACTCTCTAATAGGATAGATATTGTTCCAGGAATTTCATTTATTAGGAACTTATTTTACTATTCTCCAGCGTTTAAGCCAACTCTTTCTGAAAAGGCAAGCATTAATGTATTCAGTATACCTATTTATGCGAGATACCATTTTTTGAAGTATCTGTTTCTGGGTGGGGGACTGACCATCAACGTAAACGGAGGTGACAGAGACTTAAATGGTATTGGTGCCGGTATTCAGTTTGGCGGAGAGTTTAATTTGAATAACGGGATGTTTTTGACTTTTGGTCCATTTATAAGGACACAAGGGTTGCTGCCATGGAAAAATTATAAACTCACCAATACAGGGGTTACACTCAGTATTGGATATAAAATTAAATAAATTGGGAATAATGATTATAGTGTTCATCGTAGGGTACTTATGTATTGCGATGGAACACAAACTTCAAATTAACAAGGCGGCCACAGCATTGATTACAGGTGGAATACTGTGGGTTATTTATGTTTTTCTGATGCCTTTATCGGCACCTGTAGTAAACCCTGACTCCTTTAAAATATTTCTTAGAGACAATCCTTCTATCCAATCTTTACCACTGATCGATCAGTGCAGGCACTTTATAACTGAACATCAAATTATAGAATACCTCGGAGAGATTGCATCTACTCTGTTTTTTCTGATAGGTGCCATGACTATTGTTGAACTTATTGATGTTAATGATGGATTTTCTGTTATTACTGAACGGATTAAGAGCCGAAACAAACGAAAACTTCTTTGGATTATTACTTGCATCACTTTTTTTATGTCTGCAGTTCTTGATAACATGACTACTGCAATAGTGATGGTTACTCTGGTCAGAAAATTGATTCCAAATTACAAAGAGAGGTGGATATTTGCAAGTATGATTATTATTTCCGCAAATAGTGGCGGAGCATGGTCTCCCATAGGTGACGTTACTACAATTATGCTGTGGATAAAAGGCACGGTCACAACTCTACCTTTAATAACCTCTCTTTTTGTTCCAACCTTAACATCAACCGTTGTACCACTTCTTTTTGCCCAAAATATGATTAAGGGTGATGTTAAAGGCAATGTCAAAAGCTTGCAAGAACAGACTCATGAAGAATTTATTCAAAGAAAGCAGAAAATTAGACTTCTTGTATTGGGTGTATTGGGACTGCTATCTGTTCCACTTATTAAATATCTTACAGGACTTCCCCCTTTTGTTTGTATTCTTTCTGTTCTTGGTGTTATTTGGGTATATACTGAAATTATGTACAAAAAAATACGTATTGACGAAAGGTTTAAAAACAGAGTATCTAAAGTACTTCAAAAAATTGATACATCCACTATTCTGTTTTTCCTTGGAATATTATTGGCTGTAATGGCTTTGCAGGGAAGTGGGATTCTTTCTATTGCAGGAGAGTACTTAAATAAGAATGTACATAATGTCTATGCAATCAATCTGATTATCGGCCTATTCTCATCTGTGATTGATAACGTTCCGATTGTGGCTGTCGCTATGGGAATGTACCCATTGGTCGACCCTGCAGTACTTTCCACAATGGCAAATCCTGCTTTTATGCAATTCTTCTTGCAGGATGGCATTTTCTGGCACTTTATAGCATATTGTGCCGGAGTTGGTGGAAGCTGTCTGATTATAGGTTCTGCAGCCGGAGTAGTAGTAATGGGTATTGAGAAGATTACGTTTAACTGGTATTTGAAACGTTTTTCTTTACTTGCCTTGCTTGGATATTTTTCCGGTGCAGCCGTATATATTCTGTCTCAGCTTTTATTTTAGAGTTCAAGTTTGATGGTGCAGATTATTTTGTTTGTTTCCGCAATTATTCTTTATGTAGGAGTTTATCCTTATTCAGGATATAGACAAACCAAAAACATGCGTCAGACCACTATCAATATTGAGACTGACAAATCCTGTATTTACAAACAATCAATGATTTTATCCTGGATACCTGTTCTTATAATTACCACAGTCATTTTATTAGATGGATATACTCTTTCCTCTCTTGGATTGAGTTTAAAACTAAAAAAAGATAATTGCTTTAGCAAATGGGTGGTCATTATCACCTTAGTATCCTGTATAGTTTACTTCTGCTATCTGATATATATTATTGTAGCGGTCAAACTTGACAGAAAGAAAAAAGCAAAATACGCAAAAGAAATACCGAATGAATTAAAAGTTGTTTTACCTGTAACACAAAAAGAAAAAAAATGGTGGAAAGCGATGGCTCTCTCAGCAGGAATTACTGAAGAGCTTCAGTATCGTGGTTATCTGTTTTTTGCAATTCCTCTATTATTTCCTAAATGCTCTATCTGGGTAGTATGGATTCTCAGCTCATTGATATTTGGCATTGGCCATGTATATCAAGGTAAGGAAGCTATAAAGCCCTTATTGGCAGGGTTCTACTTTGGATTTGTTTATGTCGCTCTCGGGTCTATCATACCAACTATTTTGCTTCATTTTTTACAGGATTTATCTGTAAAAGACATCTTGTCAGAGCGGCATTATAATTGATGGTATTTTCACCTGTCATCGAAAATGGCTTTTTTTTATATTTTTGTAATTTAAATGCACAAAAGAGGAGATAATAAATTTATATTAATCAGCATCATTGCCATTGTCGGTATGATGTTTTGTTCAATTGTATCAAATTCTACGGAAAAAAGTTATACGATCCTTCTGCATCATCAAGATACACTCATCAAGATCAAAGACTCTCTTCATTTATTGCAGGACTCGGTTTTATCTGATACTTTAGTAAACAGTCCAAGCAAACGTGAACTTCGTTACCAAACGAGAATGAAAGAAAAGTCAACTAAAGACAGCCTTAAATTTATTAAAGACAGCCTAAGGTGGGCAAAACCACGCTATCTTGTTACCTTTGCCCTTGATGATAGCCTTACTGTCAAGCGAATTATCAAGTGGGATCATAATCCATACATTAATTCAATAACAATTCAAGGGATTGATACAAATTACAATAGCAATTTTTATGACTATCCTTTCTACAAAAAGGATGTTGGTGTTACATATTTAGGTATCTCCGGTTCTGCTGCTCTGCTTCACAATTATTTCCTAAGAGATGTGATTTATGAATTTAAGGATTTCTCACCTTATCTCGTCTACGGATATACACCAAAAAACGCTCCTATGTATAATACAAAGACTCCACATACCGAGCTGGCTTACTGGGGTACATTCTTTTCCAACAAAGACAAAGATGAAACTAATGTTAAATTTCTTCATACACAAAACATTAACCCCAACTTTAATTTTGCCATTAACTATGAAAGATATGGTGCATCCGGACTTCTCGAACGAGAAGCGACTGACAACAGAAATTTAACCATAACAACAAATTTTCTTGGAGAGAGATATATTATGAATTCCGGTTATATCTATCAGGGTATTAAGAGAGAAGAGAATGGAGGAGTGAGGAACGACAGTGATATACTTGATACTACAATGGATGTCAAATCAGTTCCTTATACACTCAGTAAAGCATACAACAAATTAAGGAGAAATACTCTTTTTCTGACACAATCCTATGGTATCCCAATCCGTTTTGGTGTCAAAGACACAACTCAAAACGACTCCTTAAAAACAGGAGATGGAACTGTAACGTATTTTGGTCATTCCATTGAATACTCAACCTATCACAGAGTCTATACCGATGATATATCGTCAACTAACACTTTGGAAAGTGCTTTTTATCACGACAAATTTTATATTTCACCATCGGGAAGCTACGACTCAACTAGAGTAAGTTCATTTGACAACAAAGTATTTATTCGGCTCCAACCGTGGGCTCCAGACGCTATTATTTCCAAACTCGATGGAGGAATAGGTTATCAAATCATAAGCGTATATGGATTCAAACCTGATAGTTACATCAAGCCGGTAAATAATAATCACTATAGCAATTCATATACCTATGCAGGTGCTTCCGGCCAGTTCCGCAAATATTTTAAATGGGATGGAATGGCTAAGTTCTATTTATCAGGTTATAATGCAGGAGATTTAAACATTGACGCAGGAGTTAAATTTTCCATGTACCCGATTGACAAAGGTATACATCTTACAGGACGGGTAATGTTGTCGTCAACAAGTCCTGATTGGTATCAGGAACAATACTGTTCCAATCATTACTACTGGCAAAATAATTTTGATAAAACTACGGAGAGCCGGATTGAAGGAAATCTTCATATTCCCCTTTGGAACTTAAATGCTTTTGCAGGGTACGCAATAATCGACCATCTTATTTACTATGGACTTGACGGGGTAATTGGACAATGCAATAACCCCGTCACAGTGTTTTCTGCCAGCTTACAGAAAAATCTGAAGCTTTGGAATTTCCACCTGGACAACAGAATTCTTTATCAATATACCTCTAATAAGGAAGTTTTACCTCTTCCTGCATTTAGTGCAAATTTGAGATATTATATGGAATTTGATCTTGTCAAGAGTGTTATGCGAGTGCAAATAGGAGCTGATGTTACGTACAACACCGAATTCTATGCCCCTGCCTATAGTCCTGCCCTTGGTCAGTTTCACATGCAAAATGATCGCAAGACAGGTGGATATCCATATGTGGACGTATTTGCAAATATTCAATGGAAACGCGCCAGCATATTTGTCAAATACATAAACGCAACACACGGGTGGCCTGACGAAGATTATTTCTCTGCAAGCCACTATATCAGGCCTCAACAAACCATAAAAATTGGTGTGCATTGGCCATTTTATGTTAAATAACATTTAAATGAATCATAGGAAAAAGTACATCTTAATCTTTTTTCTGTTATTAGTCTGTCTGATTTTAAGCACAAAAAAAGGAAATATTATTCTCGACAGGCATGTATTGTTCTTTGAAAATGACACTCTCAATGCAACTGTGTGCGTAAAGGGGGGGGTGTTTCTTAAGCAAGGGAATCCAACTGGTTATCATTATGAATTACTTAAGAAATTTTCAAAGAATCAGAAATGTCAAATAAACGTTAAACCCTTCAAGGGTACCGATCAATGGGCAGATCTCCTCAGAAGATATACTGATATTCTGGTTGTTGACCCAAAAGACACAATCCCAGACATGTATCAGACCGAAGTGATTTCAAGTATGGAGATTAATGATGAAAATCATGTATG